>NZ_JBSFJF010000083.1:0-25822 GCF_053597915.1 Streptomyces sp. NPDC001219
CTTCCGTTCGGTGGGGCCTGGTGTGTGGACGTAAAGCGAAGCAGTCCACACACCAGGCCCCGGAGGCCCGTCACCGCACCCGACACCCACCCGCCCGCCGCAGGCGCGAACGGCGAGGCAGCCGCAAGCATCGGCCGAGGCAAAGCGCAGCGGACCGGCGCAACGGCGAAGGCAGCCACAAGCATCACCCCAGCCCACGCCCCGCGCAGCGGACCCGCAACGGCGAGAAACCCCCACGGCGGGAAAGACAACAACGTGGGACTAACGGGCCCGGCCCCGAAGCTCGGCGTCGAGGAGGGCCGACCACTGCTCGACAACCCGCTCGCGGCGGGCCGAGTCGTCGGTGAGGAGGTTGGCGAGGCCGAGGCCACGGGCCATGTCGAGGAGGCCCTGGACCGTCTCCCGGACACCGGCCACCGCCTCATCCGCTTCGAGCAGCGTCAGCGCCGTCCGGTGGGCCTCGCGGCCGACGCGGGCCTCCAGGGCGGTGACCCGTTCGCGGAGTGGTTCCTCGTCGGAGGCGGCCACCCACAGGTGCAGTGCGGCGCGGAACAGCGGGCCCGTGTAGAGGCCGACGAGTTCCTCGACGACGATCCGGGTGCGGGCGGCGGAGCCGGCCGGGGGGAGGTTGTCGGCGACGGCCTTGACCGCGCCCTGGCGTTTCTCCGCGACGTGTTCGACGGCCGCTGTGAAGAGGTCCTCGCGGGTGCGGAAGTGGTGCTGGGCGGCGCCGCGGGAGACGCCCGCGCGTTCGGCGACCACAGAGACCGTGCTGCCGCTCCAGCCGCGTTCCGCCAGGCAGGAGACCGCCGCCTCCAGCAGTTTGAGCCGGGTGGCCCGGCTGCGTTCCTGCTGGGGCTCCTTGGTGCCGCGGGCGGGGGTCAGCGCGCCCATGACGGGGCCCGCCGCTCCAGGAAGGCGGTCATGCCCTCGCGGGCCTCGGCGGAGCCGAAGAGGCGTGCGGACTGTTCGGCGAGCGCCTCGGTGTCGCGGTCGAAGGCGGCCAGCACCGGGGCGGTGACCAGCTTCTTGGACTCGGCCAGGCCCTGCGGGGAGCCCTTGCGCAGCCCGTCCAGCAGGGGTGCGAGGCCGCTGTCGACCTCGTCGGCGGCGAGGGTGACCAGGCCGATCCTGGCCGCTTCCGCCGCGCCGAACTTCTCACCGGTGAGGTAGTAGCGGCCGGCCGCCCGCGGGTCCAGCCGGGGCAGCAGCGGCAGTGAGATGACGGCGGGGGCGAGGCCGAGGCGGGCCTCGGTGAAGGCGAAGGTGGCGTCCGGTCCGGCCACGGAGAGGTCGCAGGCGCCGAGCAGGCCCAGGCCGCCGGCCCGGACGTGTCCGGTGACGCGGGCGACGACCGGTTTGGGCAGCGCGACGAGGGCGCGCAGCAGCCGGGCCAGGCCCAGCGGGCCGTCCTTCGCGCTGCCCGAGGTCGCCTCGGAGAGGTCCGCGCCGGCGCAGAACGTGCCGCCGGTGTGGGTGAGCACGACGGCGCGGGTGGCGTCGTCGGCCGCGGCGTCCTCAAGTGCCTGGTGCAGTGCGGCGACCAGGCGGGTGGAGAGGGCGTTGCGGTTGTGCGGGGAGTCCAGGGTGAGGGTGGTGATGCCGCGCTCGTGGGAGCGCGGGACCAGGGTCTCGGTGGACGCTTCGGTCTTCGGGGCGTCGGTCATCGGGGCGTCTGGCTCCTTTCCCTGGCGCGCAGTTCGCGCCGCAGGATCTTTCCGGTGGTGGCGCGCGGCACGCTGGCCAGGAATTCCACGCGGCGCACTTTCTTGTACGGGGCGACCTGCCCGGCAACGTACGCGATCACCTCGTCCTCGGTGAGCCGGGCCCCCCGCTGCCGGACCACGAACGCCTTGGGCACCTCGTTGCCGTCCTCGTCCCGGACGCCGATGACCGCGGCGTCGGCGATCGCCTCGTGGCCGAGCAGCAGCGCTTCGAGGTCGGCGGGGGCCACCTGGTAGCCCTTGTACTTGATCAACTCCTTGACGCGGTCGACGACATGGAGCCAGCCGTCGCCGTCCGCCCGCCCGACGTCGCCGGTGTGCAGCCAGCCCTCGGGGTCGATCATCGCGTCGGTCTCGGCGGGCCGCCCCAGATAGCCCTTCATGACCTGGGGGCCGCGGATGAGGATCTCCCCGGTCTCCCCCGGCCCCACGTCCTCGCCGGTCTCCAGGGACACCAGGCGCATCTCGGTGTTGGGGATCAGCTTGCCGACGGCGCCGGGCGGCGGGTTCGGCGCGTCGAGGGGGACGCAGTGAGTTCCGGGACTCAGCTCGGTCATGCCGTACGCCTGGAGGACCGGGGGCAGGCCGAGCCGCCGGGAGCAGGCCGCGGCCAGTCCGTCGTCCAGGGGCGCCGCGGCGGAGACCAGGTACCGCAGGGAGGACAGGTCGTAGTCGGCGACCAGGGGGTGTTTGGCGAGGGCGAGGACGATCGGGGGCGCCACGTAGACGGCGGTGATGCGGTGCCGCTCGATGGCGGCGAGGAACTGCTTCAGGTCGAAGCGGGGCAGGACGACGACGGTGGCGCCGTTGCGCAGCGGGGCGTTCATCAGGGCGGTCAGCCCGTAGATGTGGAAGAACGGCAGCACGGCCAGGACCCGGTCGCCGGGGCCGTTGGAGATCAGTGGGGTGAGCTGGGCGAGGTTGGTGGCGATGCTGCGGTGGGTGAGCATCACGCCCTTGGGGGTGCCGGTGGTGCCGGAGGAGTAGGGCAGTACGGCCAGGTCGTGGGCCGGGTCGAGGGTGACGGAGGGCTCCGGGTCGGCGCAGGCCGCCAGGTCGCGGACGGAGCGGTGGCCGTCGGCCCGGTCGCAGACGAGGATCTCGGCGACACCGCCGGTCTGCCGCGCGGCGGCGCGGGCGGTGTCCAGCAGCGCCGACACGGTCACGATCCAGCGGGCCCCGGAGTCCTGCAGCTGCTTGGCGAACTCGCCCTCGGTGGCGAGCGGATGGACGGTGGTGACGGCCGCCCCGCAGCGCGAGGCGGCGTGGAACACCGCCGGGAAGAGCACGGTGTTCGGGCTGTGCAGGGCCAGCACGTCGCCCTTGCGGACGCCGCTCGCGGCGAGGGCGGCGGCGATCCGGCGGCTGAGGCGGTCCAGCTCGGCGTAGCTGAGGGTGGTGCCGTCGAGGCCGTCGATCAGTGCGGGCCGGTCGCCGTACTCCGCCGCCCGCCCGAGGACGGCCTCGTGGATCGGCAGCTCTACGGGCGCGACGTCGGCGTACTCGCTGTGGAACACGTGGAACACCATGCCTGGGCCTTCCCTTCGGCGGGGTACGGCGGGCGGCGGGTGCGGCGCCGCCCCGGCGGCCGGGGCGGGCTTGCCCGGCCGGCCCGGTCAGCATCCCGTCTCTCAGTACGACTTGGGCAGCCCCAGGGACTGGTGGGAGACGAAGTTGAGGATCATCTCGCGGCTGACCGGCGCGATCCTCGCCACCCGGGCGGCGGTGATCATCGAGCCGAGGCCGTACTCCTGGGTGAGGCCGTTGCCGCCGAGGGTGTGGACGGCCTGGTCGACGGCGTGGACCGCGGCCTCGGCCGCCGCGTACTTGGCCATGTTGGCGGCCTCGCCCGCGCCCATGTCGTCGCCCGCGTCGTAGAGATGGGCGGCCTTCTGCATCATCAGCCGGGCCAGTTCCAGTTCGATGTGGGCCTGGGCGAGGGGGTGGGCGAGGGCCTGGTGGCTGCCGATGGGCTCCTTCCACACCTGGCGGGTGCGGGCGTAGTCGACGGCCCGGCCGAGGGCGTAGCGGCCCATGCCGAGGGCGAAGGCGGCGGTCATGATGCGCTCCGGGTTGAGCCCGGCGAACAGCTGGAGCAGCCCGGCGTCCTCGTCGCCGACCAGCGCCCCGGCGGGCAGCCGCACCTCGTCCAGGGTCAGCTCGAACTGCTTCTCCGGGGCGGAGAGTTCCATCGCGATCGGGTTGCGGCCGAAGCCGGGGGTGTCACGGGGCACGATGAAGAGGCAGGGCTTGAGGCGGCCGGTCCTGGCGTCCTCGGTGCGGCCGACGATCAGGGTGGCGTCGGCGATGTCGACGCCGGAGATGAAGACCTTGCGGCCGTTGAGGACCCAGTCCGTGCCGTCCTTGCGGGCGGTGGTCGTGATCCGGTGCGAGTTGGAGCCGGCGTCCGGTTCGGTGATGCCGAAGGCCATCTTGCGGGAGCCGTCGGCGAGGCCCGGGAGCCAGGTCCGCTTCTGCTCCTCGGTGCCGAAGCGGGCGATGACCGTGCCGCAGATGGCGGGCGAGACGACCAGCATCAGGAGCGGGCAGCCGGCCGCGCCCAACTCCTCCAGAACGAGGGAGAGTTCGGCGATGCCGCCGCCTCCGCCGCCGTACTCCTCGGGGAGGTTGACGCCGAGGTAGCCGAGTTTGGCGGCCTCCGCCCAGAGTTCGTCGGTGTGGGTGCCGTCCGCCACGACGCGGGTGAAGTACTCGCGGCCGTAGCGGGCGCCCAGGGCGGCTACCGCTGTGCGCAGGGCGCGGTGTTCCTCGGACTCGATCGTCGGGGTGCGCATGGGAGCTCCTCGGGTCGTCGGTTGCGGTGCGTTGTTTGGGTGCGGCGCCGTTTCCGCCTTCGGCGGAGGGAGGGGGTGTGGGGTGGGGTGGGGCCCAGGTGTGCGGGTGGGGCGGTGTCGGGGCCTCCGGGGCGGGGTGTGGAACTGCTTCGCTTTACGTCCCACACCCCGCCCCTCCGGCCCCGCCACCTCGCGTCTCGTTGCGAGCCCCACCCCGGTGGGAGGAGAGGTATGAAAGGCGCGAGGTCGCCGGTGAAGTGCGGGTGGTGCCGGTCAGTCCGTGACGACGGCCAGGAGGGTGCCCACCTCGACCTGGGTGCCGGTGTGGACGGGGAGGAAGGTGAGGGTGCCGGCGGCGGGGGCGGTGATCTTGTGTTCCATCTTCATGGCCTCCAGCCACAGGAGTGGCTGGCCGGCCGTGACCTGGTCGCCCTCGGTGAGGCCCGTCGCGATGCGTACGACCGTGCCGGGCATCGGCGCCAGCAGGGAGCCGGGTTCCGTGCGGGCGGTGGGGTCGGGGAAGCGGGGCAGTGCGGTGAAGGCGTGGGAGGCGGGGGTGGTGGTGCCGGGGGCCGGGGGTGCGTCGACATGGACCCGGTCGCCGTAGCGGGTGACCGTGAACTGCCGCCGCAGTCCGTCGGCTTCGAGTACCACCTCCTCCGGGCCGAGGGCCAGCAGCCGGACGCCGGGGAAGTCCTCGGCGTGCAGGCCGTCCCGGCCGAGCCGGTAGCGGATGGTGTGCTCGGTGCCCCCGGAGGCGTACGTCTTGACCTGGGGTCCTGAGGGGACGTTGCGGAAGCCGCCGAAGCGGGAGCGGCCGTGGGCGAGGGCGGCGGCGAGCGCGAAGAGCGGTGCCGTGTCGGTGTCGCTGCGGGTCAGCTCGGCGAGGTTGCGGTCGTAGAAGCCGGTGTCCAGGGCGCCGGGGTCGGTGAACTCCGGGTGGCGCAGGGAGCGGACGAGCAGCTCGCGGTTGGTGACGGGGCCGTGGAGGGCGGCGCGTTCCAGGGCGCCGGCCAGTTTCCGTACGGCCTCGTCGCGGCTCGGGGCCCAGGCGATGACCTTGGCGAGCATCGGGTCGTAGTGGACGCCGATGGTGTCGCCGTCGGTCACGCCGGAGTCCAGCCGGACGCCGTCGGGCAGCGCCAGCCGGTGCAGGGTGCCGGTCTGCGGCTGCCAGCCGGCCGCCGGGTCCTCCGCGTAGAGCCGGGCCTCCACGGCGTGCCCCTGGGGCGGCGGCGGTGCGGGGTCCAAGGGGCGGCCCTCGGCGATGCCCAGCTGGAGGGCGACCAGGTCGAGGCGGTGCACGGCCTCGGTGACCGGGTGTTCGACCTGGAGGCGGGTGTTCATCTCCAGGAAGTACGCCCGTCCGGTGCGGTCGACCAGGAACTCCACGGTGCCCGCGCCCCGGTAGCCGATGGCGCGGGCGGCCCGGTCCGCGGCCTCGTGCAGGGTGGCCCGCAGCTCCTCGGACAGTCCGGGGGCCGGGGCCTCCTCGATGACCTTCTGGTGGCGGCGCTGGAGGGAGCAGTCGCGGGTGCCGAGGGTCCAGACCGTCCCGTGTCCGTCGGCGAGGATCTGCACCTCGACGTGGCGGGCGCCGACGAGGTAGGGCTCGACGAACACCTCGCCGTCGCCGAAGGCGGACGCCGCCTCGGCCGCGGCGGCCTTCAACTCCTCTTCCAGAGCGTCCAGTTCGGTGACCATCCGCATCCCGCGGCCGCCGCCGCCCGCCGCCGCCTTCACCAGCAGCGGCAGATCGGCCTCGGTGGCCTTCCCGGGGTCGACGGGGGCCGGCAGCGGCACGCCGGCCTCCGCCATCAGTTCCTTGGCCCGCGTCTTGGAGGCCATGGCCTCGATGGCGGCGGGCGGCGGGCCGATCCAGAGCAGGCCCGCGTCGGCCACCGCGGTGGCGAATCCGGCGTTCTCGGAGAGGAAGCCGTAGCCGGGGTGGATCGCGTCGGCGCCCGCGGCGCGGGCGGCCCGCACCAGCAGGTCGCCGCGCAGATAGGTGTCGGCCGGGGCGTCGCCCGGGAGCCGTACGGCGGTGTCGGCCTCCCGTACGTGCGGGGCGCCGGCGTCCGCGTCGGAGTGCACGGCGACGGTGGAGATGCCCAGTTCGCGGCAGGTGCGGAAGACCCGCCGGGCTATTTCGCCACGGTTGGCGACGAGTACGGAACGGATCACTTCTGCCTCACATCCGGAAGACGCCGAAGCCGCCCCGCGCGCCCTCGACCGGGGCGTTGTGGAGGGCGGACAGGCACAGGCCGAGGACGGTTCGGGTGTCGCGCGGGTCGATGACGCCGTCGTCGTAGAGCCGCCCGGACAGGAACATCGGCAGCGACTCCGACTCGATCTGCTGCTCGACCATCGCGCGCAGCCCGGCGTCCGCCTCGTCGTCGTACGGCTGCCCCTTGGCGGCGGCCGAGGCGCGGGCGACGATCGACAGCACCCCGGCCAGCTGCTGCGGGCCCATGACGGCGGACTTGGCGCTGGGCCAGGCGAACAGGAAGCGGGGGTCGTAGGCGCGGCCGCACATGCCGTAGTGGCCGGCGCCGTAGGAGGCGCCCATGAGGACGGACAGGTGCGGGACCTTCGAGTTCGACACCGCGTTGATCATCATCGCACCGTGTTTGATGATGCCGCCCTGCTCGTACTCCTTGCCGACCATGTAGCCGGTGGTGTTGTGGAGGAACAGGAGAGGAATATCGCGCTGGTTGGCCAGCTGGATGAACTGGGCGGCCTTCTGGGACTCCGCGCTGAACAGCACGCCCTGGGCGTTGGCGAGGATGCCGACCGGGTAGCCGTGCAGCTCGGCCCAGCCGGTCGTCAGGCTCGTCCCGTAGAGCGGCTTGAACTCGTCGAAGTCCGAGCCGTCCACGATCCGGGCGATGACCTCGCGGGGGTCGAAGGGTGCCTTGAGGTCGCCGGGGACGATGCCGAGCAGCTCCTCCTCGGCGTACTTCGGCGGCGCGGCCGGGCCCGGATCGGGCTGCGCCTTGCGGTGGTTGAGGCGGGCGACGACCCGCCGGGCCTGGCGCAGCGCGTCCGGCTCGTCCACCGCGAAGTGGTCGGCGAGCCCGGAGGTGCGGGCGTGCATCTCGGCGCCGCCCAGCGACTCGTCGTCGCTCTCCTCGCCGGTGGCCATCTTCACCAGCGGCGGACCGCCCAGGAACACCTTCGCGCGCTCCTTGACCATGATCACGTGGTCGGACATCCCCGGGACGTACGCGCCGCCCGCGGTCGAGTTGCCGAACACCACGGCGACGGTCGGGATACCGGCCGCGGACAGCCGGGTGAGGTCCTTGAAGAGCGCCCCGCCCGGGATGAAGATCTCCTTCTGGCTGGGCAGGTCGGCGCCACCGGACTCGACGAGGGAGATCACCGGGAGCCGGTTGGTGAAGGCGATCTCGTGGGCGCGCAGGGACTTCTTCAGCGTCCAGGGGTTGCTGGCGCCGCCACGCACCGTCGGGTCGTTGGCGGTGATCAGGCACTCCACGCCCTCGACGGTCCCGATGCCGGTGACCAGCGAGGCGCCGACCTGGTAGTCGCTGCCCCAGGCCGCGAGCGGCGACAGTTCCAGGAAGGGGGTGTCGGGGTCGACGAGCAGCTCGATCCGCTCCCGGGCGAGCAGTTTGCCGCGCTTGCGGTGCCGGGCGACGTACTTCTCGCCGCCGCCCGCGGTCGCCTTGGTGTGTTCGGCCTCGATCTCCGCCAGCTTCGCGAGCATCGCCGTACGACGCTCCGCGTACTCGGCGCCCGACGGGTCGAGCCCGGTTCCGAGCACGGTCACCACAACACCTCCGGTATGTCCATGTGCCGCGAACGCAGCCACTCCCCCACGGCCTTGGCCTGGGGATCGAACCGGGCCTGCGCGGCGACGCCCTCGCCGAGCAGCCCGTCGACGACGAAGTTGAGCGCCCGCAGGTTCGGGAGTACGTGCCGGTCGACGGGCAGACCGGCGGTCTCCGGCAGCAGCTGCCGGAAGCGGTCGACGGTCAGCTCGTGCGCCAGCCAGCGCCAGGCCTGGTCGGTACGGGCCCACACCCCGACGTTCGCCGAGCCACCCTTGTCGCCGCTGCGGGCTCCGGCGACCAGGCCGAGGGGCCCGCGCCGGGTGGGCCCGGCGGGCAGCGGCTCGGGCAGCGGCGGGTCGGCCGGTCGCGCCAACTCCCGTGACATGGACGGTGGTTGGCAGCTGACGCGGGTGCCGTCGGGCAGTACGGCGGTGTGCGGCACCTCGGCCGCGTCCACCGTCACCGCCTCGAAGACCCCGTACGGCGTGCCCTTGCCGGGCGGCGCGGTGACGTGGAAGCCGGGGTAACTGGCCAGCGCCAGCTCGATCGCGGCGCCGCTGACCGCCCGCCCCACCGCGTCCTGGTCGGCGTCCCGCACCACCAGGCGCAGCAGCGCGCTCGCCTCCTCCTGGACCGCCGCGTCGTCCCGGTCGGTGCGGGCCAGCGTCCAGCGCACCTCGGCCGGGCGGCGCTCCGCCGCGTCGAGGGCCGCCTCCATCTGCCGGCGGACCAGCGCGGCCTTGGCCGGCACGTCCAGCCCGGTCAGGACGAAGGTGACCTCGTTGCGCCAGCCGCCGAGCCGGGTCAGCCCGGTCTTGAGGGACGGCGGCGGCGCCTCGCCCCGCACCCCGTCGATCCGTACCCGGTCCGGCCCCTCCTCGGTCAGCCGTACGGTGTCCAGCCGCGCGGTCACATCGGGCCCGGCGTAGCGGGCGCCGGCCGTCTCGTAGAGCAGCTGGGCGGTGACCGTGCCGGGGGTGACCGCGCCGCCGGTGCCCGGGTGTTTGGTGATCACCGAGCTGCCGTCGGCGGCGATCTCGGCGAGCGGGAAGCCGGGCCGCCGCAGCTCATGGGCGGTGAAGAAGGAGTAGTTGCCGCCGGTGGCCTGGGTGCCGCATTCGAGGACGTGCCCGGCGGCCACCGCACCGGCCAGCTGGTCCAGGTCCTCCGGCCGCCAGCCGAAGTGCGCCTGGGCCGCGCCGCTGACCAGCGCGGCATCGGTGACCCGCCCGGTCACCACGACCTCGGCACCGGCCCGCAGACAGGCGGCGATCCCCGCGCCGCCCAGGTAGGCGTTGGCGGTCAGCACCCCCTCGCCCCAGCCCCCGCGCGCCAGCAGGTCGTCGCCCTCCACATGGGCCACCCGGACGGGCACCCCGGCCTTGTCCGCCAGCTCCCGTACCGCGTCGGCGAGTCCGGCCGGGTTCAGCCCGCCCGCGTTGGCGACGATCCGCACGCCGCGCTCGACGGCCAGCCCGAGCCCGTCCTCCAGCTGCCGCAGAAAGGTCCTGGCGTATCCGCGTGTGGGGTCCTTCAGCCGGTCCCGGCCGAGGATCAGCATGGTCAGCTCGGCGAGGTAGTCGCCGGTCAGCACGTCCAGCGGTCCGCCGGTGAGCATCTCGCGCAGCGCGTCGAACCGGTCGCCGTAGAAGCCGGAGGCGTTGCCGACGCGGAGGACGGCGGGGTCGGCGCCTATGGGGCGTATGGGGCCGGTGTCAGCTGCGCGGGCGCTGCCGCCGCTCATGAGGTGGCGGCCTTCCCGGACGGTTCCCGGCCCTTCCCCGGCGGGCCCGCGAAGGCCTGCGCGATCTCCAGCCACCGCTGCGCGTCCGCCCCTTCG
The DNA here is from genome assembly GCF_053597915.1 of Streptomyces sp. NPDC001219. NCBI lineage: Bacteria > Bacillati > Actinomycetota > Actinomycetes > Kitasatosporales > Streptomycetaceae > Streptomyces > Streptomyces sp. NPDC001219. Next base: position 10,154 of record NZ_JBSFJF010000083.1, read on the forward strand.
GCCCGTACGGTCGGCAGGTCGGCGCGGTGCGCCCGCTGGGTCACCAGCAGACAGAACTCCAGCGCGTCGCCCGTCACCCGCTGCCGGGCCTCCGCAGGACCGTACTCCCACACCGTGCCGTCGGGCGCCCGCAGCTCGACCCGGAACTCCTCGCCCGGCGGGGTGAGTTGATGGGTCGCATAGGCGAAGTCACGGGTCCGGACGCCGATCCGGGCGATATGCCGCAGCCGGGCGGTGGGCGGCCGCACGGCCCCGAGCGCCTCGGCGACGTCCTGCCCGTGTGCCCAGGTCTCCATCAGCCGCGCGGTGGCCATCGAGGCCACGCTCATCGGCGGGCCGTACCAGGGCAGCTTCCCGCCGGCGGGCCGCTCCGCCAGCGCCCGCTGCAGGGCCTCCCGCCCCGCCCGCCACTGCGCGAGCAGCTCGGCGGGCGGCGTACGGGCACCGGCCCCGGCGGCCTCGTCGACGAAGGTGAGCGGCGCGGCGAGCGCCTTCTGCGCGGCCCGTGCGAACCCGTCCGGGTCGGTGGCGGAGAGCAGCGCCTGCTGGTCGGTCCAGGCCAGGTGGGCGATCTGATGGGCGACCGTCCAGCCCTCGGCGGGCGTCGGGACCGCCCAGCGCCCGGCCGGCAGCCCGGCGACCAGTGCGTCCAACTCCTCGCTCTCCGCCCTGAGATCCGCCAGTACGGCGCCGGGATCGGACACGCGACACTCCCCTCGTCCACCCAACTGCCGGGACAGCGGGGCGCGTTGGAAAACGGTGACGGCCGCGGCGGAGCGCTGCGGCCGTACGGGTGCGGTGTGGTGCGGGTGCGCTCCGAGACTGGCAGCGCCGCCGGGAACAATCAAGCATGCGTGCATGATTTTTTCCCCATCAGCACTCCCCCGCCTGGCGGAGGTGCCTGCTACTCGCGGAGGAGGCGTCCGCCGCGCCCGGCGGCAGAGGCTTGATCCGTGCCGTCCGCGGGGGCCGGCCCGGCGAAATGCCCTGGGAGCCACCGCGGATGACGGCATGTCACCTACGAAAGGTCCTGAAGATGCGCATCACTCCTAAGCGGCGCGCGGCAGGGGTCGGAGCGGCTGCCGTCGCCCTCCTCCTCACCTGCGGCGGTGCGGCCGCCGCCATGCCGGCACCCGAGCCGGACGGCGCCGCGGCGGCGGCCCGGTACAAGACCATGAGGGTGGCCAGCGTCCACGGCGCTCCCGTCTACGCCAAGCCCTCCTCCGGCGCCGAGCGCTTCCGGACGTACCGGCAGGGCACTCCGCTGCGGATCGCGTGCCAGACCACCAGGACGCCGTCCGGGCGCCTCTGGTACCGCCTGTACGACCACATCCCTACGTCATGGGTCCACTCCGGGCACTTCATCTCCGTCGTGAACCCGCCGAAGGAGTGCTACCCCTAACGGGCGGCCGCGGGCGGCCCATGGCTCAGCTGTGGGCCGCCGCGCTCCGTACCGCCCCCACGCTCGCGATCACGACGAGGCCGATCGCCAGTACCTCGGCCCAGCCCAGTGCCTGGTGCAGGACGAGGAATCCGGCGGTGGCCGCGGCGGCCGGCTCCAGGCTCATCATCACCGCGAAACCGGAGGCCGGGAGCTTGCGCAGGGCGAGCAGCTCCAGGGTGTAGGGCAGGACGGACGACATCAGGGCGACCGCGGCGCCCAGGCCCAGCGTGACCGGGTTCAGCAGTGCGGAGCCCGCGCTGAGAATGCCGAACGGCAGGCTGAGCAGCGCCGCGACGGTCATCGCCAGCGCCAGTCCGTCCGCCTGCGGGAAGCGCTGTCCCGTACGGGCGGAGAGCAGGATGTAGGCGGCCCACAGCCCGCCGGCCGCCAGCGCGCACCCCGCACCGACGAGGTTGAGCCCGTCGAACCCCTCGCGTCCCAGCAGCACCACGCCGCCCAGTGCGAGCGCCGCCCACAGCAGGCTCAGCACCCTGCGGGAGGTCGCCACCGACAGGATCAGCGGCCCGAGGAACTCCAGGGTGACCGCGGCGCCCAGCGGAATGCGGTCGATGGCCTGGTAGAAGAGCGAGTTCATGCCGGCCAGTGCGACACCGAACGCCAGCACCGTGGCCCAGTCGCCCCGCGCATGGCCACGCAGCTTGGGGCGGCAGACGACCAACAGCACCAGCGCGGCCACCACCAGCCGCAGGGTGACCACGCCCAGCGCACCGGCCCGCGGGAAGAGCAGCACCGCCACCGACGAGCCGAACTGCAGCGACACGATCCCGCCGATGACCAGCGCCACCGACGTGATCCGCCCGCGCGCACCCGCCCCACCGGCGCCGCCCGCCTGCGCCTCCGCCGTCAGCACCTCGGGCGAGGGCGGTATGGGGTGCACAAACCCCCCGTCGTCGGCGCGCACGGTGTGGACAGGGGTGGCGGGCGTACCGCCATCGGGGCTCTCGGGCGAGGCATTCACGCCACCACGCTACGGCCCGCGCTTCCGGTCCGTGAAATGCCGTTTCCCCTGTTGTTATGCTCCGCGCGCATGAGCATCGAGCTCCGACATTTCCGCTGCTTTCTCGCCATCGCCGACACCCTGAGCATCACCCGCGCCGCCGAGCGGCTGCATCTGACCCAGCCCGCCGTCTCCCGCACCCTGCGCCAGCTGGAACACGCCCTCGGAGTCCGGCTCGTCGACCGCTCCACCCATCACCTCGCCCTCACCCCCGACGGCCTGGCCTTCCGCGACCGGGCCGCGGTCGCGGTCACCGCCTTCGACCGGGCGCTCGGCTACGCCCACCACACCGACTGGCCCCTACGGCTGGGCCACGCCTGGTCGGCCGCCGGTACGGACACCACCGCGCTGCTCCGCCGCTGGCACGAGGAGCACCCCGGGACCCCGCTCGAACTCCTCCGTATCGACGACCGCACGGCCGGGCTGACCCGCGGCGAGGTGGACGCGGCCCTGCTGCGCGGCGAGGTCCGCGCCCCGGGCCTGATCACCGAGCAGCTCACCACCGAGCCGAGAGTGGCAGGTCTGCCCGCCGACGACCCGCTCGCCCACCGCACCGCGCTCGCCCTCACGGACCTGGCCGACCGCACCATCGCCGTCAACACCGTCTCGGGCACCACCACCCTCGACCTGTGGCCGGCCGCCGCCCGCCCCGCCTCCACGATCACCATCGGCAACACCGACGACTGGCTGGCCGCCATCACCGGCGGCCGCGCCGTGGGCGTCACCACCTCCGCCACCGCCGAGATGCACCCCCACCCGGCCATGGCCTACGTCCCCCTCACCGACGCCCCGCCGGTCCCCGTCGTCCTCGCCTGGCGCGACGGTCCGGGCCACCCACGCATCCCGGACCTGATCAGGCTGGCCCACGAGGTGATGGGGAGGTGATGGGACGGGAACGGGGGCAGCGCTGAGGCGCGGGCCTCGGCGGCGCTACGCGCCTCGCACGACCTACGGCCGGCGACCGGCAACCCCGCGACCGGCGACCGGCGACCGACACGAAGGACACCCCCGTCACAGAGGCTTGAGCCGGCTGCGCAGGAGGCAGAACTCGTTGCCCTCGGGGTCGGCCAGGACGTGCCAGCCTTCGTTGCCGGTCTGGCCGACGTCGACGGGCCGCGCGCCGAGAGCGAGCAGCCGTTCCAGCTCGGCGTCCTGGTCGCGGTCGGTGGCGTTGACATCGATGTGCAGCCGGAGCTTCGCCGGCCGGGGATCACTGGTCGGACCGAAGACGAGGGTGGGCTGCGGACCTCCGAACCCGGCCTCGGGCGGACCGATCTCGATGCTTCCGTCGTCCTCCCGGCCCAGCTCGGCGTAGCCGAGGACGTCACTCCAGAAGGCGGCCAGCCGTTCCGGTTCCACGGCGTCGATGACCAGCTCACTGATACGGCATGCCATGCCCGTCACTGTACGAGAGGACGTGACAGCCAGGGCCGATATGGACCGCTGGTGATGGTCCGGCCGGGTGCCTGGGTGCGCGGCACCCGGCCTCGTCCCGTCCTGGATGACCGGCCACCGACAGCACAGAGTCGGCACACCACCCGGCGCACCCGGCCAACGATGCGGACGCACACACGAGCTGCGCGCAGTAGCGGCACGCACTACCTGCACGTACTAGCCGCAGCTACTAGCTGCACACTCTCGCCGCCCGCCCCTCGTCGCCCGCCTTCGCCGGTGCCCGTGAACCCCTGCCCCAGAGGAGCACCCATGTCCCTGTCCGTACCCGTGCCCAACTTCCCGGGTGACGACCACGACTTCGCCCGCCGCCTGCAACGCCTGGAGGACAAGGATTCCCTGCGTGCGCTGCTGATCCACGGCTGGCGGGCGCTGGACCGCAAGGACTGGCGCACCTGGATCGAGTGCTGGACCGAGGACGCGGTCCTGGAGTTCGGCCCCTGGGAGCGGGTCCACGGCCGGGAGGCGATCCTGGCCAGGGTCATCGAGGCCGAGGCGCCGTACACCAGCATGCAGCACCACATCCTCAACATGGACTTCGAGACGCAGGGTGACCAGGCCACCGGCATCGGCTACATGTGGTTCGTGGCCGTCGCCGACCCCGGCACCACCTCCTCGCCCTACGCCATGGGCGGCCCCTACACCTGGGAGTTCACCCGGACCACCGACGGCTGGCGCCTGACCCGCCAACGACTCGGCGTCTGGTGGACCACGGGCGAGGACACCCTCCGCTCGTTCACCACGGCCGACTAGGGCGTCGCGCCTGGAGACCACCGTCCGGTCCGCGGTTCTCCTTGCTCCGATCTTGCTCAGTGAGGGCTGTGGCAGCATGGCGCGGGTGCTGAAGATAGAGACCAACGGCCGGCCCGCCGACGTCGAGGACGTGTATCGGGTGGCGACGTGGAACTACGGGCACTTCACTTCGATGCAGGTGCGTGAAGGGGCAGTTCGCGGTCTTGACCTCCACCTGAGGAGGCTGGAGCGGGCATCGCAGGCACTCTTCGACGAACGAGTCGAAAGCGACGGGGACGGAATCCGGGAACTCATCCGGCATGCGCTCGGCGCACAACGCGACGCGTCGGTCCAGGTGACTCTCGTCCCTCGGGTCGGCGCGCCGCTGTCGCCGGACGTCATGGTGTCGGTCTCCGATCCGTTCCCTGATGTGCCGCGGCCGGCGTTGCGCGTCTGCACGACGACATATGAGCGCGACCTCCCGCACCTCAAGCACCTTGCGACGATGGGGCTCACCTACCAGCGCCTCCAGGCCAAGGCGGCGGGATACGACGACGTGCTGCTCGTGGGCCGGGACGGGGCCCTGCGCGAGGGCTCGGTGTGGAACGTCGCCTTCTGGGACGGCGAGCAGGTCGTATGGCCTGAGGCCGACGCACTGCCCGGCATCACCATGCAGCTGCTGCAGGCTTCCTTGACGCGCATCGGCGTGCGATGGTCAGCCCTCCGCCTGACGTCGGACGACCTTCCGGCACTGCGGGCTGCCGCAGCAACCAACTCCCACTGCCCCAGCCAACCGCTGGCCGGCATCGACAAGGTGACCTTCCCCGACGATGGCGGCGCCCTGGCCGACGCCCTCACTACCGCCTGGGCCGATGTTCCCTGGGACGTGATCTGACAACGACCCAGGGCACCATGACCGGCGCCCGTCCGATGCATCGTGGCCCTGCGGGCACGATCGGCATGGACGGGGTATCCGGTAGTCACGGCCACCGGGGACCGCTGGTCGCTCGCCGAGCCGGACGCCGAACGCCCCACCGCGGTCGTTCACCTGGACGCGGAGACCGCCTGGCGCCTGTGCACCCGCGGCATCCATCCGGAGACCGCCCTCTCCCTTGCCGGCATCGACGGCGACCACAGCCTGGCCGAAGCAGCCTGTCGCATCGTGTCGATCATCTACTGACCGTAACCAGGAGAAAGCGCCCCGGCCGCGGCATGCAGTGCCGGTCATCCGCGAAGCCACAGCCGGAGCACGCCTGTGGGCTCCGGCGGCTTGCCGGTGGGCCCGGCAGACGGTGCCGAGGCGGGCTACCGCAGCGGACACGCGAGATCGGGCCGTACCCGGTGCGGGCTACAGGCGATCAGGTTCAACGAGAGGAACCGTCCCCCGCTCACCCACCAGCCCCCGACGCGGTCCTCGCCGGCGCACAGGGCCCGTACGGTCTCGTCGTACAGCGGCTTGGGCGGGTACGTGCCCACGAAGAGGCCGGCGTAGTGAGCGAGTTGCGTGTCGTACCAGTCGGCCGCCTCCTTCGGCTCCTCGAAGGTCGCCTCGATCCGGGCGGCCGGCTTCAGCAGCCAGTCAGCGGACGCCAGCGGCATCACCTGGGCGGAACGGAACTCCGGGTGGTCCGGGCGCCGGTGCGCGTCCCCCGGCTTCACGAGCACCTCGCCGCTGCCGAGCCAGACGTAGGCGTGGTGGTGGGGTCCGGTCATCTCTCTCCCTGCTGCGAACGCCGTGCCTGCACTGGTCCGAACGGGCGGCCCGCACCCCTTTCGCGGAGAGCGGGCCACCCGGCCCACGGACTACTGGCGGCCACAGCCCTGTCCGTCGCCGCACCCACCGTTGGGGTTGCCGCCCTGGTTGTCGTCCTCGTCGCCGCCGTACTTGACCGGACCGAAGCGGTATCGCATGGTCATCTCCTCAGGTGCCGTACCGGCACGCGGTCGGTCCGCGCGCCGTCGTGCACATGCGAGGGCCCCTCATGGGCCCACCCGCTCCGGCCGTGTCCTGCCAGGGAATGACGGCCGGGGCGGGAGTTTTGGTGACAGCCGCGGGTCGCACGGAACGCCCTGCGACGGCGGGTTTCAGCTCCTCGGCCCCTTCACGACTTCGGCTGGTGCCTCGCGCGGTGGCGGGCGATGAGGACATCGAAGTCGGTCACCCGGCTGAGGTTCCGGGCCGCTGCGGCCTGCTTCCGGCCGCGCGCGAGGTCGTCACACTCGGGGCACCTTTGCGTCGTGGGCGCGCTCATGGGACTGCTCACTCGGTGACCTCGACGGGTTCCGTCAGGGCTCCGTTTGTTGGTGCGGTCATGAGCAGGACGTTAGGAAGTGGGAGAAAACGCCACCACGCAATGTTCTCCAATGTTCTCGGAGAATGGCCGGATGTTCGCCCCTGTTCTCACACGACCGAGTGCAAGCTGTAGTGCGGGGCTCCGGGGCCTTGTGATGCTGGAGGCTCACGCACCTCCGCCACGAGGGAGACGGCCATGGCACGGCGACTGCGTTTCAACGGCACCAGAGCGGCAACGGCGGCTGCCCCGCCCTGCACGAGGACTTAGACACGGGCGAGTGGATCGTGCAAGGTAAGCCGCTCACCCACCCCGAAGACATCGGCCAGCTCCAGCACTTCCACGACGGCGAGACCGCAGTGATCGTGCCGCCGGAGTTGCTCGTCGATTTCGGCCCCAAGGAGGTCACACGCGTGCCCAAGATCATTGACCTGAGCGAATTCGCCCAGCTCTTCAAGACGTTCGAGCACTCGGCATGGCGTCTGGAGACCCGCCGCGGCTATGCCTCCGACCGCGAGGAAGAGACATACCGCGAGTTCGTCGAGACGGGAACAGTGACGTGGGATCACGATGACGAATGGTGCCGGAACATGCGAGCACAGACGGCGGCAGGTAAGCGCGTCGGCCGGGTACGCATCGTCGACGACCCTCCGACTACCGGCCAGCTGTACCTACTCGACAACGCGAAGCGCAACTCAGCCACAGGGGAGGACATGCGTAACCTGTGGCGCGCCGACGCTGAGCGACTTCAACTGCCCGCCGAAGACTTCTGGATCTTCGACTCAAGGTTCATCGCACTGCTGCACTTCGACGAGGCCGACACTCTCCTACACGTTGAATTGATCACGAACCCCGCGGAAGTGCTGCGGTATGCCCAGGCACGCGACGCCGCGCTGCATCACTCCGCCCCCTACGAAGAGTTCGCAGCGCTGGTAGCCGCGAACAAGGAGTGACTCGCACCCGGTGAGCACGGACTACCAGCAAGCGCGAGTCGCCCTTGGGGTGCGCCTGCGCGAACTCCGCATCTCCCGCCCTGGAGGCCGGCTCACCGGGCCCCAGTTAGCGCAACGCCTCGGCTGGCCCCATTCAAAGATCTACAAGCTGGAGAACGGAAAGCAGACCGCCAGCCCGGAAGACCTTCGAGCGTGGGTAGAGGCCACTGAACAGCCCGAGGCATTCACCGAGCTGTATGCACGCTTACAAGGCTTCGAATCACAAATCCGGTCGTGGCGACGTCAACTTGCCTCGGGACACCGTCCAGTGCAAGAAAACTGGAACACCGAAATTGCACGGACCAAGGTCATATACAGCTGGCAAGAATCAATCATTGAAGGAATGCTTCAGACGGCCGAGTACGCACGGCACATTTTCGCCCGGTACGCAAAACTACAGAATTCCCCGGGCGACACGGATGAAGCCGTCAGATCCAGGATGCGGCGCCAAGAACTGCTCTACCAGCCCGGTAGGCAGTTCCGAATCATCATGTGGGAGGCGGCGCTGCATGCTCGGATCTGCCCTGCCTCGACTCTCGCCTCCCAGCTTGACCGCCTTGCCGGCGTGGTCGGCCTGGACACGGTAGAGCTGGGGATAGTGCCCTTCAGCGCATCACTCAAGATTCCTACGGCCAACGGTTTCTACGTACTGGACAACCGACTGGCAGTCACCGAAGACTGGCATGCGGAATTATGGCTGGAAGACACAGACAGTATCGCCCTGTACTTGAACGTATGGAACACGCTCCGAGAATCCGCCGTCTACGGCACCGAGGCGCAGAACGTGATCAACAGAGCCCGTCGGTCGCTCTGTTCCCCATGACGCCCCTACTGGATACACGAGGATGCACACGATGCCGCAGTCATCGAATTCCGAGTCGACGTACACCGAGTGGCGTCATCAGGTACGCGATGGGCTGAAGCCGCTTCAGCACACTCTGGACCAGCTATTCCGAGAGACCCAGCTGTTCCGCATCTACTCCTCCACCCTCATGCCCGGCCTGCTGCAGACCGAGGGCTACGCTGCCGCGGTGCTGCGCACAGTCTCCGACACTCATGAACTCCCCGTTGATGACAGCACGGAGGCCGCACAAGCAAGGGTCGAGCGCTCCCGCATCATCCACGAGCCGGGGCATCGGTCCGTTCTGCTCATCGAAGAAGCGGTGCTGTACTACCAGCTCGGAGACAGGGAGGTAATGGCTTCCCAACTGGACCACCTGCTTACGGCCGACGCCCTGCCCTCGGTGTCGATCGGGATCGTTCCGACGGCGACCCGCGGGCGTACGCAGTTGCCGCACGAGACGTTTCACGCATACGACGACAACCTGGTCTCGGTGGAGCTGGTTTCCGCGCAGGTGACTATCACCCAGCCCACCGAAATCGCCCTCTATCTGAAGGCGTTCGAGCACTACCGCAGTATGGCCGTCTACGGCGCCGAGGCCCGGGCGCTCATTCTGAAGGCGCTTGAAGGGCTGCGCTGAACCCCACGGGAAGCATCGGCAAGGCCGGCGGGGATCTCGCGCGGGGGCCGTCGTGTGGCGCGAGTCCCCGTCCGGTCGGGGCCGAGCCCTGGGCCGGCCGCTACCCCTCGGCCTCGCCGACCGCCCCCGACCCGGACGGGGGCGGCCCGTCGGCAGGAGCGGGGCCCTGGGGGTCGTCCGAGGCCGCCGTCGGGTTCTCTCCGCGTTTGCGGGCCAGTTCCTCGGCGCGGCGGTCGGAGTCCAGTCGCATTTCGGCTTCCGCCTTGAGGTCAAAACTGCGCACCATCGCCCCCAGAAGCTCGGAACCTCACGGTGGTCCGGGCTCCGGCGCGGCGGACGGGCTGTCCTTCCGCGCCGTCGGCACGGGACCGCCGGTTGACTTGTCGCCTGCCCTGTCAGTGTTCCCGTGGGAGTCCGCCCCACCCGGCCGGGGCCGCCGCGGAAGTCGCTGGTGGATGCACGAAAGGCCGGTGCGATGGTTCGGTACACACCGGGGTGCACCTCCCCGCGCGCACCGGTCAGCGCACCCCCGCCAGCATCACCCTTCCTCCCCCAGCGCCTCCGCCAGCACCTCCGCCAGGTGTCGCCCCGGCCGGTCGCCCAGTTGGGCGAGTTGGGTGCGGCAGGAGAAGCCGTCCGCGAGGATCTCCGTGCCCTCGGGGGATTGCCTTACGGCGGGGAGGAGTTGGTCCTCGGCGCAGGACACGGAGATGTCGTAGTGGCCGCGTTCGAAGCCGAAGTTGCCGGCCAGGCCGCAGCAGCCGCCGGTCAGGTTGCCGGTGAGGCCCGCGCGGTCGCGGAGGTGGCGGTCGGCCGTGTCGCCGAGGACGGCGTGCTGGTGGCAGTGGGTCTGGCCGGCGACGGGGCGGTTGATGCGCGGGGGCTGCCAGTCGGGGGCCAGTTCCTCCAGGGCTTGGGCGAAGGTCCGGACGGAGCGGGCCAGTTGGGCGGCACGGGGGTCGTCGGCGAGCAGTTCGGGCAGGTCGGTGCGGAGGGCGGCGGCGCAGCTCGGTTCGAGGACGACCAGGGGGTGGCCGCTCTGGAGCAGGGGGCTCAGGACCTCGACCGTACGGCGCATGACGGCGCGGGCCCGGTCGAGCTGCCCGGTGGAGACGTAGGTGAGGCCGCAGCACAGGGGAGGGCGGTGCAGGCGGGGCAGGGAGGCGGGTTGTGGGAGGGCGCCGCCGGGCTGGCGCAGGGGGGCGGTTGGGGGCAGGAGAGGGCGCAGTCCGGCCGCTTCCAGGACGCGTACGGCGGCGCGGCCGACCTCCGGGGAGAGGTGGTTGGTGAAGGTGTCGGGCCAGAGGACGACGGTGGTGCCGGACGATTCACCGGCGCGGGACGATTCCCCAGCACGGGACGATTCCCCAGCAGCGGACGATCCCCCCGCAGCGGACGATCCCCCGGCGGCCGCCGACTTCCGGCGGCGCCACCACCAGCGGGTGAAGGTCTCGGTGGCCAGTTCGGGGATCGGCCGCTCGGGGGCGATGCCGCCGAGGCGTTTGGCGACGGCGGCCAGTGGCGTACGGGCGAGGGCGTTGAGGGCGGGGGCCAGGGGGGCGGCGGCGTGCAGCCACTGGGGGAGGCGGCCCATGGAGTAGTGCGCGGCGGGGCGCACCCGGCCCTCGTAGTGGTGGTGCAGGAACTCCGCCTTGTAGGTGGCCATGTCGACGCCGACGGGGCAGTCGCTGCGGCAGCCCTTGCAGGAGAGGCAGAGGTCGAGGGCGTCGCGCACCTCGGGCGACTGCCAGCCGTCGGTGATCACCTCTCCGGCCAGCATCTCGTGCAGCAGACGGGCCCGGCCGCGGGTGGAGTGCTGCTCCTCGCCGGTGGCGCGGAAGGACGGGCACATGACGTCGGTGGAGCCCGGACCGGTCGCGGTGTTGCGGCACTTGGCGACGCCGACGCAGCGCCGTACGGCCGCGGAGAAGTCGCCGTTGTCATGCGGATAGCCGAACTCCACCGGGACCGGGCGCGAGGGCAGCACCGTGAAGCGGAGGTTCTCGTCGAGCCGGGCGGGGCGGACCAGCATGCCGGGGTTGAGGCCGTCGGCCGGGTCCCAGAGCGACTTGAACTGCTCGAAGACGCCGACGAGTTCGGGGCCGTACATCTTCGGGAGCAGTTCGGCGCGGGCCTGGCCGTCGCCGTGTTCGCCGGAGAGCGAGCCGCCGTGCGCGACGACCAGCTCGCCGAGGTCGTAGGAGAACTCGCGGAACCGGCGGATGCCGGGGGCCGTCAGCAGGTCGAAGTCGATGCGGATGTGGATGCAGCCGTCGCCGAAGTGCCCGTAGGGGGTGCCGCGCAGGCCGTGCTGGGAGAGCAGGGCGCGGAAGTCGCGGAGGTACGGGCCGAGCTGGGCGGGCGGTACCGCGCAGTCCTCCCAGCCGGGCCAGGCCTCGCTGCCGTCGGTCAGCCGGGTGGCGGTCCCGGAGGCGTCCTCGCGGATGCGCCACAGGGCGCGCTGGCCGGCCGGGTCGGTGACGACCGCGTGGTCGGTGCTGCCGTCCGCGGCGGCCGCGCGGCAGAGGGCCGAGGCGCGGGCGGCCGCCTCGCCGGGGCTCGCGCCGCCCATCTCCACGAACAGCCAGGCGCCGCCCTTGGGCAGCCCGGTGGCGTCGCCCACCAGGTCGGCGGCCATCCCCTCGACGGTCATCGGCCGGTGTGGCAGCAGGGTGTGCGCGGCCTCGGCGGCGGCGCTCTCGTCGGGGTAGGCGAGGACGGCCAGCACCCGGGCCGCGGGGGTCTCCACCAGGCGTACGGTCGCCTCGGTCAGCACTCCGAGGGTGCCCTCGCTGCCGGTGAGGGCGCGGGCCAGGTCGGTGCCCTTCTCGGGCAGCAGCGCGTCCAGGGCGTACCCGGAGATCCGGCGGGGGAGGTCGGGGTAGCCGGTGCGCAGCAGTGCCAACTCCCCGTCCACCAGGGCCTTGACGCCGTCCCGCAGGCGCGGCGGCAGTCCGGTGGGGGCGCCGGTGGGGTCCGTGCCGCGGCCGGCCCGTACCTGCTCGCCGCCGTACGTCAGCAGCTCCAGCTCGCGGACGCTGTCGGCGGTGGTGCCCCAGGCCACCGAGTGCGAGCCGCAGGAGTTGTTGCCGATCATGCCGCCGAGGGTGCAGCGGCTGTGGGTGGAGGGGTCGGGGCCGAACGTCAGACCGTGGGCGCCGGCCGCCGCCCGCAGGTCGTCCAGGATGACGCCGGGCTGGACGACGGCGGTGCGGGCGGCGGGGTCCAGCGACACGATCCGCCGCATGTGCCGGGTGAAGTCCAGCACCACGCCGACGCCGGTCGCCTGCCCCGCGATGCTGGTCCCGCCGCCGCGCGGCACCACCGGCACCCCGTGCTCCCGGCACACCCGCAGCGCCGCCGCGACGTCCTCGGCGTCCCGGGGCGCGACCACCGCTCTGGGCACCCGCCGGTAGTTCGACGCGTCCATCGTGACCAGTGCCCGGTCGGCCGCGGCGAACGAGACCTCCCCCCGTACCGCGGCCGCCAACTCCTCCGCCAGATCCCGCTTCTCCGTCTCCGTACGATCAGCCATGTCTCCAGCCTGCCCACTGGGACGGGTTCATGGGCGGTCGGCGGGCCGATCGCCGGGGCGCGTCGCGGCCGTCAGACCGGAACGGGGGCGGTGGACGGGGCGGCGGCCGGGTGGAAGCGGAAGAGGTTCTCCGGGTCGTGGCGGGTCTTGAGCCCGGCCAGGTGCCGGTGTGTGGCGGTGTCGTGCACGCTGCGCGCCACCTCGTCGGCGTCCGGACGGTCCCCGTGCCCGCCGAAGAGGAAGTTCACGCTCCGGCCGAGCCGCCAGGGCGCGACGGCCGCCAGTGCCTCGGCGTGCAGCGCCCGTACGGTCGCGAGGGCGGCGTCCGCCGCGTCGCCGCCGGGTTCTTCGCCCGGAGCCGGCAGCGGCGACAGCAGCCGCAGCGCGTACCGGGCGTCGCGGTGGCCGACCGCGCCGGCCGACGGGCCCGGCCCGGCCATGGCGCCGCCGAGATGGTTGAGCTGGACCACGCACATGGCCGGGGCGGCCGGTCCGGTCAGCGCCGCCACCCGGCGCAGCGCGGCCGCGTCCAGCCCGCTGAGCAGCGCGTTGTCCCCGTCGTAGGCATGCGGATCGCTCGGGTCGCGGTGGATGGTGTGGGACTCGGCGTACGGCATCTCGCGCAGGTCGTCGCTCACCCGCTGCCCCACCGCGCGCAGCGGCGCCACCAGCCGTTCGCCCTCCGCGGCGCTCCCCGTATAGGCGATGCGGAGGTGCGCCAGGTAGCTGCCGCGCAGCGACTCGGGCAGCTGCGGGAGGTCCGGGTAGGCGATCAGGGCGAGCGACGAGGTCAGCTCGTCCGGGACGGTCGCGGTCCAGTCCAGATAGGCCGTCAGGGCCGCGTCGACCTGCTCGCCGCCGAACACCAGCTGCCCGCCGTACAGCCGGGCCACCGGTGCCAGCCCGAACTCCATCGCGGTCACCACGCCCAGGCCGTGGCCGCCGCCGAGCAGCGCCCGGAACAGTTCGGGGTCGCGGTCCGCGGTCAGGTGCCGCAGCCGGCCGTCGGCGGTGACCAGGTCGACGGACCGCACCTGGTCGGCGGCGAAGCCGTAGGTCCGGGCCAGCACCCCGACGCCGCCGCCGAGGGTGTACCCGATGACGCCGACGCCCGGGGAGGAGCCGTTGAGCGGGGCGAGTCCGTGCGGGGCCGCCGCCTCGACGACCTGTCCCCAGACGGCGCCCGCCTCGGCCCGCGCGGTGCCGGCCGCCGCGTCCACCCGCACCCCGGCCATCCGCCGCGTGCTGAGCAGCAGCCCGCCCTCGGTGGCCGTGGCCAGCCCGTGCCCGGTGGCCTGGACCGCGACCGGCAGCCCCTGGGCACGGGCGAAGCGCACCGCGGCGACGACGTCCCCGGTGCACTCCGCGCCGACGATCACGGCGGGCCGGTGCTGACGAGCCAGCTGGAAACCGGACCGCTCGCCGTCGTAGCCGTCGTCCCCGGGGACCAGGACCGGGCCCCGGACCTGGGCCACGAGGGCAGCGAGGGAGGCGGGGTCGAGCGGTGCGGGCGCGGACGGCAGAGCGAGGTCGTTGGTCTCCATGCCCCGCACTCTGCCGCGATAACTTGACACCCACCGTCATATATAAAAGCGGCTGTGAAGTCGTCGCGCCTGGTCTCGATCGTGCTGCTGCTCCAGACCCGCGGCCGGGTGCCGGCCGCGGAGCTGGCCGAGCGGCTGGAGGTCTCCACCCGGACCGTCTACCGCGACATCGAGTCGCTCTCGGCGGCCGGGGTGCCGGTCTACGCGGAGCGCGGCCGGCACGGCGGTATCGCGCTGCTGCCCGGCTTCCGTACGGACGTCACGGGGATTACCGGCGACGAGGCACGGGCGCTGTTCATCCTGGCCGCGCAGGGCGCGCACAGTGCGCTCGGCCTGGACGACGCGCTCCGCTCGGCGCTGCGCAAGGTGATGGCGGCGCTGCCCGCGCCGCACCGGCCGGCCGCGGAGCTGACCGGCCGCCGCATCCTGGTCGACCCGGACAGGTGGACGCCCCGCCCGTCGTCCGCCGCCGCGCCGGGCGACGGGCCCGCCGCCCGGCCCGCGGTGGAGCTGGAGGTGCTGCACACGGCCGTGTTCACCGACCGGCGGCTGCGCCTGCGCTACCGGCACAGCGGTGAGACCCGGCCGCGGACCTACACGGTCGACCCGTACGGGCTCGTGGCCAAGGCCGGCACCTGGTACCTCGTCGCGGACCGCCGCGGCGGGCCACGGCTCTTCCGGGCCGACCGGGTGGAGTCCGCGACCGTCACCGACGTGCCGGTACGGCGCCGCGCGGGCGTGGAGCTCGCCGAGGTGTGGCAGCGGCTGCGGCGCCAGGTGGAGGACCGGCCCGCGGACGTACGGGTGACCGCCCGCATCCGCCGCGACCGGCTGGACCTGGCGGTCCGCATCCTGGGCGGAGCACTGACCGGGCCGCCCCGTACGGGGGACGGGACGGGCGACGGCGACGGGTCAGGCGACGGCGACTGGGCCGTCCTCGAACTGGCCTTCCCCGTCCTCCCCGCGGTCCGTCAGCTGCTCCAGTTCGGCGACTCCCTCGAAGTGCTCACGCCACCCGAGGCCCGCCGGGTGATGGCCGAGGCCGCGGCCGCCCTCACCGCCGTCTACGCCGGAGACACCCCATCCCCCTAGGGGGTGTCTTCAAATGATCTCGGGTGGTAGATCATGGTCGGGTGATACGTCGTCATGAACTGTCCGATGCCGAGTGGGAGTTCGTCCG
>NZ_JBSFJF010000084.1:0-24970 GCF_053597915.1 Streptomyces sp. NPDC001219
CGCCGTGCGCGTAGACCGGATACCCCCCCCCCCCCCCCCCCGCCGTGCGCGCCGGCGCGGCTCACCCGCCCGCGCCGTCCCCCGGTGCCGTCGCGGCGTCCAGGTCCGTCACCTCCGCCAGCGCCTCCGCCAGCCACTCCACCCAGAAGGTCTCCAGACCGATTCCGGCCCGCAGCACCAGCCGCCGCAGCCGGTCCTCCGGATCGGCCGCCGCCCCGAAGTCGCGGTCCTCGATCTCCTGGTACTCCGCCAACTGCCGCCGGTGCAGCGTCAGATGACGCCGCAGTTCCGCGTCGAGCCCGGCCCGCCCCACCACCGCCGACGCCCGCAGCCGCAGCAGCAGCGCGTCCCGGATGGGCTTGGAGTCCTGTTCGCCGGAGGCCCAGCGGGTCAGCTCGGCACGGCCCGCGGGCAGCACCTCGAACTCCTTCTTCTGCCCCCGGGACGGCTGCTCACTGGGCAGCGCCCGGATGAAACCGGCCTGCTCCAGCTTGCCCAGCTCCCGGTAGATCTGCTGATGGCTGGCCGACCAGAAGTAGCCGATCGACCGGTCGAACCGACGGGTCAGCGCCAGCCCCGACGACGGCTTCTCTAGCAGGGCGGTCAGGATCGCGTGCGGGAGTGACATGGGGGAATCCTAGGCCGCGGCGGCCGGCGCACGGCGGGCCCGCACCGCCCGCCGCGCCCCCGGTCAGCCCCGGCTCACAGGCTCGCGGCCAGCTCCGTTCCCTGCTGGATGGCGCGCTTGGCGTCCAGCTCGGCGGCGACGTCCGCGCCGCCGATGAGGTGCACGGCGCGGCCCCCGGCCCGCAGCTCCTCGTACAGGTCCCGGCGCGGCTCCTGCCCGGTGCACAGCACGACGGTGTCCACGGGGAGGGTGGTGGCCGTGCCGTCGACCGTGAGGTGCAGGCCCGCGTCGTCGATCCGCTCGTACGACGCCCCGGCGACCGTGGTCACGCCCCGGTGCCGCAGCTCCGCCCGGTGAATCCAGCCGGTGGTCTTGCCGAGCCCGGCGCCGACCTTCGACGTCTTGCGCTGGAGCAGATGCACCTGCCGCGGGGCCTTGGGGCGCTCCGGCGCGCGCAGCCCGCCCCGGTCGGCGTACCCGGTGTCGACGCCCCAGGCGCGGAAGTAGGCCTCCGGGTCCTGGCTCGCCGCGTCGCCGGCGTCGGTGAGGAACTCGGCGACGTCGAAGCCGATGCCGCCCGCCCCGAGGATCGCCACCCGCTCGCCGACCGGCGCCCCGTCCCGCAGCACATCGAGGTAGCTGACCACGCTCGGGTGGTCGATGCCCTCGATCTCCGGGGTGCGCGGGGTGACCCCGGTGGCGACCACGACCTCGTCGTAGCCGCCCAGGTCGGCGGCCGTGACCTGGGTGTTCAGCCGTACGTCCACGCCCCGGCTGTCGAGCTGGTGCCGGAAGTAGCGGAGGGTCTCGTCGAACTCCTCCTTGCCCGGTATCCGCTTGGCGATGTTCAGCTGCCCGCCGACCTCGGCCGCGGCGTCGAACAGGGTGACCTCATGGCCGCGCTCGGCCGCCGACACGGCACAGGCGAGCCCGGCCGGACCGGCCCCGACCACCGCGAGCCGCTTGCGCCGCCGGGTGGGGGAGAGCACCAGCTCGGTCTCGTGGCAGGCCCGCGGATTGACCAGGCAGGACGTGATCTTGCCGCTGAAGGTGTGGTCGAGGCAGGCCTGGTTGCACCCGATGCAGGTGTTGATCGCCTCGGCCCGGCCGTCCCGCGCCTTGGCGACGAAGTCCGGGTCGGCGAGGAAGGGCCGGGCCAGCGACACCATGTCGGCGCGCCCCTCGGCGAGCAGTTCCTCGGCGACCTCGGGGGTGTTGATGCGGTTGCTGGTCACCAGCGGGATGTTCACCGAGCCCATCAGCCGCTTCGTCACCCACGTGTAGGCGCCGCGCGGCACCGAGGTCACGATGGTGGGGATGCGGGCCTCGTGCCAGCCGATGCCGGTGTTGATGATCGTGGCCCCCGCCGCCTCGATCTCCTTGGCGAGGGTGACCACCTCCTCCAGGGTGGAGCCGCCCGGGACGAGGTCCAGCATGGAGAGCCGGTAGATCAGGATGAAGTCGGTGCCGACGCGTTCCCGGGTGCGGCGGACGATCTCCAGCGGGAAGCGCATCCGGTTCTCGTACGAGCCGCCCCACCGGTCCGTGCGCTGGTTGGTCGCGCCCACGATGAACTCGTTGATCAGGTAGCCCTCGGAGCCCATGATCTCGACACCGTCGTACCCGGCGGACTTCGCCAGCTCCGCCGCCCGCACATAGTCCTCGATGGTCCGCTCGACCTCGTCGTCGGTGAGCGCGTTCGGCACGAAGGGGCTGATCGGCGCCTGGAGGGCACTCGGTGCGACCAGGTCGGGGTGGTACGCGTACCGCCCGAAGTGCAGGATCTGCATCGCGATCCGCCCGCCCGCCGCGTGCACCGCGTCGGTCACCGTCCGGTGCTGCGCCGCCTCCTCCTCGGTGGTCAGCTTGGCCCCGCCGTCGTAGGGCCGGCCCGCCTCGTTCGGGGAGATGCCGCCGGTCACCATCAGGCCGACGCCGCCGCGCGCGCGGGCGGCGTAGAAGGCGGCCATCCGCGCGAAGCCGTTCTCGGCCTCCTCCAGCCCGATGTGCATCGACCCCATCAGCACCCGGTTGGGCAGGGTGGTGAACCCGAGGTCGAGCGGGCTCATCAGGTGGGGGTACTGGCTCATGGGGGGCCTCCTGGCGCGGGTGTCGTCGCAGTAGTTGTAGACCAGCCGGAGAGACTTGTGCAACAAGTTGCATAAGGACGTGACGCAGAAGACTCCGCCCACCCGCCCGGCGCCCGGTTCCCCAGTACACGGTGCGCCGATGCCCGGTCGCACAGTGCGACGTGTCACAGACAACCCGGCGGCGCTGTGGGAGCTTCAACTCTGCCGCTCCTCAGTGGAGTTGCCGAAGAGGAGTGGCCGGAGGGCCGGGGTGCGGACCCGGCGGCACGCGGACCCACGGACGGCCCCGGAGGGGGCGTCCGCGGCGGGCCCGCGCGGCCGCGGGCGCTCTCCGGCTCACGACGGTCTGCCCGCATGTGGAGAGGATCGAATGAGCACTGCGCAAGCCCTCACGCTCGACCAGGTGGTCGACACCGCTCGGTACCCCCTGCCGGACCTCGACAGCGCCGGGGGGCAGGCCGTGATCGCCCGCGCCCGGCACGACCTCGGGACGCTCGGCTGCACCGTGCTGCCGGACTTCGTCCGTCCGGCGCTCCGCGAGGCGCTGGAGGAGGAGTGCGCCGCCCTCGCCCCCCAGGCGCACTACGACGTCGAGACGGTCAACGTCTACAACATCGCGGTGGACTCGGACCTGCCCCCCGACCACCCCGGCCGGCGGACCTTCCGGCGCGGCAACGCCTTCGTCCCCCGCGACCGCGTGCCCGCCGGGTCCCTCATCAGCCGGCTCTACTCCGCCCCCGTGTTCCAGGACTTCCTCGCCCGCTGCTTCGGACTCCCGCGGCTGCACGAGCTGGCCGACCCGCTCTCCGGGCTGGTGCTCAACGTCGTCGCACCGGGCATGGAGCACCCCTGGCACTTCGACACCAACGAGTTCACCGTCAGCATGCTCACCCGGCAGGCCCAGGACGGCGGCGTCTTCGAGTACTGCCCCCACATCCGGTCCGCGGACGACGAGCACTTCGACGACGTCCGGGACGTCCTCGACGGCCGCGGCGAGCGGCTTGTCCGACGCCTCCCGCTGCACCCCGGCGACCTCCAGCTGTTCCGGGGCCGCTACTCGCTCCACCGGGTGAGCCCGGTACGCGGCGAGACCGCCCGCCACTCCGCGATCTTCGCCTACAGCGAGCGCCCCGGCGTCATCGGGAGCGTGGCCCGCACCCGGCAGCTCTTCGGCCGGGTCCTGCCCGCACACACCGCGGCCGAGGGCCGGGCCGTCCGCGGCGACCGGCTGCTGGACTAGCGGACGGCACGGACACCCCCGCCGCGACCGCGCCCCGCTCCGCACTCCCCAAAGAGCGGACACGGTGGGTGACGGCGCGACCATGGACGAGTGACAGCACAGGTCCCCACGAGCCGAATCGAGAGAGCAGAATTGAATAACCGTCAGGAAAGGGCCGTCATGTCGACCTTCGCCCAGGAGGACAGCCTCCCGCGGGTGCCGCTGCCCACGCTCGAAGAGAGCTGCGAGCGGTTCCTCGCCTGGTGCGCGCCGCTGCTCACCGCCGAGGAGCGGGCGGCCACCGAGGCGGAGGTGACCGCCTTCCTCCGCCCCGGCGGCCCCGGCCGGGCGCTGCACGCGGCGCTGGAGGAGTACGACGCCACCGAGGGCGTCCACAGCTGGCTCGACACCTTCTGGCCCTACCGCTACCTGGGCCGCCGGGACCGGATCGCGCTCAACGCCAACTTCTTCTTCCTGTTCCAGGACCCCGCCCCCGGGCAGCCGCAGTCGCAGGTCGAGCGGGCGGCCGGGCTCATCGCCGGCGCCGTCGGCCACAAGCGGCAGCTGGACCAGGAACTGCTCCCGCCTGCGGTGCAGCGCGGCGTTCCCCAGTCCATGGTGCAGAACAAGTACCTCTTCTCCGCCACCCGGATTCCCGGGGCGGAGCAGGACACCGTCCGCAGCCCCTACAGCGACGCCTGGCCGGGCCCGTCCGAGGCCCGGCACATCGTGGTCTTCCACCGCGGCAACATGTTCCGGATGGACGTGCTGGGCCCGGACGGTGTCCCACACGGCCTGGACGACCTCGAAGCCGGACTGCGCGCCGTACAGAAGGCCGGCGCCGAACCGGCCCCGCCCGGCACCCCGGTCGGCCACCTCACCACCATGGCCCGTGCGCAGTGGGCCGCCGCCCGGGAGACCCTGCGCGCCCGCCACCCCGGCAACGCGCAGGCCCTGGACGACATCGAGACCGCGCTGTTCTGCGTCTGCCTGGAGGACGCCGCCCCCGCGGACACCCAGGAGGCCTGCGACCGGCTGCTGTACGGCGACGAGGGCAACCGCTGGTTCGACAAGGCGGTGTCCCTGATCGTGTTCGCCGACGGCCGGGCGGGCATCAACGTGGAGCACTGCGAACTGGACGGCACCACCATCCTCGCCTTCACCGACGCCCTGCTCGGCACCCCGGCCGAGGAACACTCCCGCCGCTCCGGAGCCCGCTCCCAGGGCCTCCCGTCCGTGGAGCCCCTCCGCTTCGAGCTGGACGACGCCCTCCGTTCCCAGGTGCGCTCCGCCGCCGACGCCTTCGCCGAGTACGGGGCGGCCACCGCCACCCGCACCGTCGCCTTCGACGACTTCGGCAGCACCACCGCCAAGGCGCTGGGCGTCTCCCCGGACGCCTTCGTGCAGCTCGCCTACCAGCTGGCCCATCAGCGCGCCAAGGGCCGCCTCGGCGCCACCTACGAGTCCATCGCCACCCGCCAGTGGCGGCACGGCCGGACCGAGGCGATGCGGGTCGTCACCCCGGAGATCCAGGCCTTCGTCGCCGCCATGGAGGACCCGGCGGCCTCCGCGGACGCCCGCCGGGACGCGTTCCGGGCCGCCGCCGGGAAGCATGTGGCGCGCGCCAAGGAGTGCCAGGCCGGCCAGGCGCCCGAGCAGCACCTGTGGGAGCTGGAGCTGATCCAGCGGCGGCGCGGCGCGGAACTCGGCGTCACCGAACAGCCCGCCCTCTACCGCACCCCGGGCTGGCTGACCATGCGGGACGACTACCTGAGCACCAGCTCCGCCCCGTCCGCGCACATCCAGTACTTCGGCTTCGGCTCCACCAGCAGCCGCTGCATCGGCGTCGCCTACGTCCTGCTGCCCGACCGCTTCCACCTCTACCTGAGCACGCCCAGGACGGTGGCCGGCCCGATGCGGGACTTCGCCAACCGGCTCCGCGAGGCGGTGACCGAGCTGCACGCGCTGCTGTCGTCCGGCGGGTCCGTGGACTGACCGCCCACTGGACCGGCGGCCGTCCCGCTGCGCTGCTACTTCAGCAGCCGGGACAGCCGCCGGTCCGCGAGGGGCTTGCCCCCGGTCTGGCAGGCGGGGCAGTACTGGAGTGCCGAATCGCTGAACGACACCTCACGGATCGTGTCCCCGCAGACCGGGCAGGGCTCCCCCTTCCGCCCGTGCACCCGCAGCCCGCTCTTCTTCTCCGCCTTGAGATCCTTCAGGGCCAGCCCACGGGACCGCTCGACCGCCTCCGTGAGGGTGCTCCCGACCGCCGCGTACAGCCGGTCCACCTCCTCCTCCGAGAGCGTCGCGGCCAGCTTGAACGGCGACATCCGGGCCGCGTGCAGAATCTCGTCCGAGTAGGCGTTCCCGATCCCCGCCAGCACGCTCTGGTCCCGGAGCACCCCCTTGATCTGCCGGCGCTCCCCGGCCAGCAGCTCCCGGAACGCCGCCGGACCGAAGCCCGCCGCCAGCGGATCGGGCCCGAGCCGCGCCACCCCCGGCACCTCCTGCACCTCACGTACGACATACACCGCAAGGTGCTTCTGACTACCCGCCTCGGTCACATCAAACCCCGCCCCGTCGTCCGCCCCGCCGAGCCGCACCCGCAGCGCCAACGGCCCCTTCCCCGGCCGCGGCGCCACCCCCGGCAACTGCTCCCGCCACCGCACCCACCCCGCCCGCCCGAGGTGCATGACCAGGTGCAGCCCCCCGACCCGCAGATCAAGAAACTTCCCATACCGGCCCACCCCCTCACACACACCCCCTTCCAGCGCGCTGACCGGCGGTTCGTAGGTCTTGAGCGCATGCACGGCAACGGGGTACACGCGGCCGACGGTCCGACCGGTCAGGTGGTCGGCGAGGAACCGGGCCAGGGACTCGACTTCGGGCAATTCAGGCATATTGCCAGTTTGCCTTGGGTGGGGTGTGAGTGCGTGTGGAGGGGGCTGGGGGATCGGGGGTGGTTTGTTGGTTCCGGTGGAGGGGGCGAGGCTCCGGCGTACCGACGGCCTATCGACGTCAACAGCCGCTCGTAGGAAGCATGTTGGAGTGGCACATTGATCGGTCTGACTGCCGGAACCGGCCACCGCACTGCGCGTCGTGGTCCTCTGGACCTCACCACCGGCAAGATCTCCTCGACCACCAGGGCCGGACATCGGAGTGGGCACGCGTGGGGTATCGGGCGTCCCTCGACGGCACGCTCTATGTCACCGAAACGAAGCTGCGAGCGACCTGTCGTCAGACCTCTCGAAGCTGCGCGATCGGCCCGCCCCAGGGCTCGGCCCGTTCCCCACGCAAGAGCTTCGCCTGGGCCCTCGCCCCCACGCCGGCATGTCCCGCTGGAGCTGCGAATTCAGTCGCACCATCCCTCCTGGGCCACCCTCGTAGACCTGTCGACAACGACCAGGTCTACGCACCCACGAAAAGGGCCTGACGGCGATCGGGCAACAATGAGAGGTTGCCCCCACCCCCGCAGGGCGAAGACAACCGCTCCTCAGGCCTCAGCTGGTGACCGGCGAGATCGGGCTCTGCTCTGGAAACGAACATTCAACCTCTCTACTCAGTCGGCGATCGTAGGAGAAGACGATGAATCCGTCGTCGCCGCGCGGACGCCTGCGCGACGCTCTGTTGTCTGTTGGCGAAAGGGGTGACGTAAACGAGGCCGTCCTCAGTGCGGTAGTCACCGCCGCGCTGCGCGAACTGGCTTCGGAAGTGCTGGGCGAGCGATCGCGTGTCGAACTGGTCACCGTCGGCTCTGAGGGCGACCCCTGGGGACGAAGCCTCGGTCTTCGGCTTGCGGGCTATGACGTAGGGCTGCCGGACGTGCTCTTGCGTGCAGACCAGAGCGACCTTCCGTCTCAGGTGCAGGAGAGTTTCCCGACTCTGAGGCAGGAGGAGTGGGAGGCCGTACTGCTGGTCTCCAAGCTCGTTCTCATGGTGCTTCAATCGGAGTTCGAACCTGTGAACCACGTTGCCAGCCACCATCCGCAGGTCATCCCGAGGCTGCCCCGGTCAGTCGCGAGAGAGCAATTCTGCCAGGCGCTGGCTGCCATTTCGGAACGTGCTGACCTGCATCAGGACGAACTCACTGCGCGATTGCGTACCGCTCTCCTGAACTTCGCGTCGGAGACATCGGACAACAAGGAAGCCGCTCAGCACATCGCAGTACTGCACACCGGCGAACCGCAGCAAGGGCCACGTTTGTGCCTCAGCCGCTCGGGTTTGGCCTTCGCGAAAGTAGTGCTGAGTGCTGGTGGCTGTCCTGTTCCCAGCTGCGTACGGGAGGAATTCCCGGACCTTACCCAGGAAGAGTGGAATGCCGTCATACACGTCACCGGACTGACGCTCATGGCGTTCGAGGCCGCCGAGCCCTCGACGTGGGATAGCGTCCGTGTCGCATCGACGGTCCAGGTAAATTGACGGGGTCGTGGCCTTCCCGATCAAGCACCGCTTTTAAGTTTGATCTTCCTTCGGCATGTCTGGGACCTGCCTCGCGCGTCGGTTCCACATGTGGCTGATGACTGTCGCCGCCGTTGGTGATCGTTGATGTCGGCAGAACAATTTCCGGTATCGGCCAAGCTTCCCAGCGCTTGTCTGGCCGTTCGCCCCACCCCACCAGACATGTCGACTGGTGCAGCTCCGTAGTGTCCGGCAGATGAGCCATCGCCATCACGTTCGGAGTGGACAAAGCGGTCGCTTGACGTGAGTCTGAGCTGGCGAGCGGATGCCGGTCGGTGGACAGGCGCCCGTTCCCCACACCACGAAGCCCCGTTCCGTAGTCGACTGTTGCCTCACTTCTGACTATTCCGTCTCGTCGGCCCGGTTTTCGTGCCACAGTGCACCCATGCGTGCATTCATCAAGGGCATCGGTAGCCTCGCAGTCCTTGCCGCATTGCTGTTCGGTGTGGTGGAGGTCGTAGCATTTCTGGCGAGGTACGTGGGGCATCAAGTCTTTCACGGCGTAAACCCCACAGTTGCCGCCGCAGCGGTAACCGCAATGGCAACGGTTTTGGTAACCGTTGCCACGTTGGTCATCGGGCGCTACGTGGAGCGCCGGAAAGCTGTTGAAGCGGAGATCCGGGGCAGCAAGATACCCGTTTACACCAGGCTCGTAAGCGGTCTGATGAGGACCGTCATGAATCCCGAGTCATCGAGTGAAGATGACGTGGCGCAGTTCCTGCGAGAAATAACGCCAGATCTCATTACGTGGGCTTCGGACGACGTCCTGCTTGCCTGGTCAAAATTCAAGCGAGAAGCGCAAGTTCTCGTATCTGAGGATACGGTATTCAGCTTCGAGCAGCTCTTGTCTGCAATTCGCCGAGACTTTGGGCACAGCGGTAGACAAGTGAAAGAGGGGGACCTCCTGGCTCTCTTCATCAATGATATCGACGAACAGCTGGCCAGGCGACGCGCTCAGAGGGGCGCCGTGTGAGCACCCCCGGGTGATAGGTGGCCAGGTTCGGGGGCTACGCCGCTTCTCTGGCACAGGCGGCTGATTGCTGTGCGCGCGTCGCGGGAGCTCGGCCCGCGGCCTAAGTGACACCGACGAAAAGGCCGTCGGCCGTGTCCTTCCAAGAGGGGAAGGACACGGCCGACGGCCCAGAAACGGCCCAGGTGAGCGGAAACCACTCTTACCTGCGGCGTTCTTAGAGGTCGAAGTAAAGCTCGAACTCGTGCGGGTGCGGCCGGAGCTGGATCGGGGCGATTTCGTTGGTGCGCTTGTAGTCGATCCAGGTTTCGATCAGGTCGGAGGTGAAGACGCCGCCCTGCTGGAGGTACTCGTTGTCGGCCTCGAGGGCGTCGAGGACGGCCGGGAGGGAGGTCGGGACCTGGGGGACGCCCGCGTGCTCCTCGGGGGCGAGCTCGTAGAGGTCCTTGTCGATCGGCTCGGCCGGCTCGATCTTGTTCTTGACGCCGTCCAGGCCCGCGAGGAGGAGGGCGGAGAAGGCGAGGTACGGGTTCGAGGACGGGTCCGGGGCGCGGAACTCGACGCGCTTGGCCTTGGGGTTCGAGCCCGTGATCGGGATACGCATGGCCGCGGAGCGGTTGCGCTGCGAGTAGACCAGGTTGACCGGGGCCTCGAAGCCGGGGACCAGGCGGTGGTAGGAGTTCACCGTCGGGTTGGTGAAGGCCAGCAGCGACGGGGCGTGCTTGAGGATGCCGCCGATGTAGTAGCGGGCGGTGTCCGAGAGGCCCGCGTAGCCCTGCTCGTCGTAGAAGAGCGGCGAGCCGCCCTGCCACAGGGACTGGTGGACGTGCATGCCGGAGCCGTTGTCACCGAAGATCGGCTTGGGCATGAAGGTCGCGGTCTTGCCGTTGCGCCAGGCGACGTTCTTCACGATGTACTTGAAGAGCATCAGGTCGTCGGCGGCGGCGAGCAGCGTGTTGAACTTGTAGTTGATCTCCGCCTGGCCGGCCGTGCCGACCTCGTGGTGCTGGCGCTCGACCTGCAGGCCGGCCTTGTCCAGCTCCAGGGAGATCTCGGCGCGCAGGTCGGCGAAGTGGTCGACCGGCGGGGCCGGGAAGTAGCCGCCCTTGTACCGGACCTTGTAGCCGCGGTTGTTCTCCTCCGAGCCGGTGTTCCAGGCGCCGGCCTCGGAGTCGATGTGGTAGAAGGACTGGTTCGCGCCGGTCTCGAAGCGCACGCTGTCGAAGACGTAGAACTCGGCCTCGGGACCGAAGAACGCGGTGTCCGCGATGCCGGTGGAGGCGAGGTAGGCCTCGGCCTTCTTGGCGATGTTGCGCGGGTCACGGCTGTACTGCTCGCCCGTGATCGGGTCGTGGATGAAGAAGTTGATGTTGACGGTCTTGTCGCGGCGGAACGGGTCCACACGGGCCGTCGACAGGTCGGCGCGCAGCGCCATGTCGGACTCGTGGATGGCCTGGAAGCCGCGGATCGAGGAGCCGTCGAAGGCGAGTTCCTCGGCCGGGTCGAACGCCTTCGCCGGGATGGTGAAGTGCTGCATCACACCGGGCAGGTCGCAGAACCTGACGTCGACGAACTTCACGTCCTCGTCCGCGATGAACTTCTTGGCCTCGTCGGCGTTCTGGAACATCCAACTCCTCCTAGCCCGGTCACCGGTCGGCGGACGCGGGATTGCTACTCGGAACGCGACCCTCTGCGGTGGCGCGATGCCCGACCATAGGCAGGCGGGATTTCCCAAGCATGACCCATTTGTTTCGCCGAGGTTAACCGGCGGCGGCCGCCCTTACCTCCCAGTGTGCGCCAAAGAGGGGCGTTTGGGGCGCCCCCTGCCGCCGTACAGGGCGACGGCTCGCGGGAGCGCACCGCCCTCCCGGAACGTCCTTCGTGCCTGGTCCGCCAGCCGTGCGGCCGGCCCCGTGTGCGGCCCGCCTTCCCCGCTCCGACCCGGACCTCTGCGAAGGGAACGTATGCGGTCGCAGTACCGTGGTCGGGTGGACAACAGGCGAGCAATCGGATCGTGGATCTCCGGGCCCCGCGCGGCAGCCGAGGACATGGGTGTCGAGTTCGGATACCGCGGGCAGCAGCTCGGGCTGCCGGAGGAGGGGCCGGGCGCGATCGCCCGCCCCGGGCGGCGCTTCGCCGCGCTCTTCATCGACTGGGCGCTGTGCCTGCTCATCGCGTACGGCCTGCTCAGCGGCGGTAAGGCGACGGCGGCGAGCAACTGGGCGCTGCTGGTCTTCGCGGTGCTCAGCGTGCTGACGGTCGGCACGGTCGGCTTCACGCCGGGCAAGCGGCTGCTGGGCCTGCGGGTGATCTCCGAGGACGGTGGCCGGATCTCGCTCCCGCGGGTCGTGCTGCGCACGGTGCTGCTCGTGGTGGTCATTCCGGCCGTGGTGTGGGACCGGGACGGGCGGGGGCTCCACGACCGCGTCTCGCACGCCGTACAGGTCCGGCTGTAGGAACTTCCTCTGCGCCACGGTTCGGGCCCGGTGTGGCCAGGCACGCCTGTGAGCGGGCCACCTGTGACCGGCCCGCCCGTGGCTGGCAGGGGGGCTTGGTGAAGGCCGGCTCGCAACAGCCTGCCGCTGACGACGCCGTGCCCGTCAGCCAACCGCCCATCGAGCTGCCCGCCAGCCCCCCGCCCGCCGAGCCGTAAGCCCACGACGGTAAGGCCACGAAGCGGGCGGGGCCCCATCCGCCCCCCGGCGACGACCCGCGCATCGGATACAAGCCGCGCCCCAGCCCCCACCCATACAAAACGCCCCGGAGCCAAAGCCCCAGGGCGTCTCGCGTGGTCGGTCAGGTCCCGGTCCGGCGGCCGCCGGACCGAGCGGTCAGCGCGTCTTGCCGCCGCCCTTGGGCATCCGCATGCCCTTCGGCATCGGGCCCTTAGGGACGGGCATGTTGCTCATCAGGTCGCCGAGCGCCTTGAGCCGGTCGTTGACGGCCGTCACCTGCGCGCCGGGGAGTACCCGCGGCAGCTTCAGCAGGGTCGTGCGGAGCTTCTTCAGCGGCACCTGGCCCTCGCCGTCGCCCACGATGATGTCGTGGACGGGGGCGTCGGCGACGGTGCGCGCCATCCGCTTCTTCTCGGCGGCCAGCAGGCCGCGGAGACGGTTCGGGTTGCCCTCGCCGACCAGCACGATGCCGGCCTTGCCGACGGCGCGGTGGACCACGTCCTGGCTGCGGTTCATGGCCACCGCGGGGGTGACCGTCCAGCCGCGGCCGACGTTCTCCAGCACGGCCGCCGCCGCACCGGGCTGGCCCTCCATCTGCCCGAAGGCAGCTCGCTCGGCGCGTCGTCCGAAGACGATCGCCATCGCGAGGAAGGCCAGGACGAAGCCCAGGATTCCCGCGTAGATGGGATGGCCGATCGCGAAGCCGATGGCAAGGAGAACGCCGAATACGACGATGCCTACCCCAGCGACGACAAGACCGACCTTGGAGTCGACCCGACGGGTCATCTTGTAGGTCAGGGCGATCTGCTTCAGCCGCCCGGAGTTCTCAGCGCCGGCAGCGCCGACAGCGCCCTCAGCGTTTACCTTCCTCGCCATACAGCGCAGTCTACGTGGCGTGCGGGCGCCGGGTCGCCGCGGCCTCCAGTACGTACTCGGCCTCGTGGCGGTCCTTGGCGCGGCGGCGGTCCTCCAGGACCGACGTCCAGGCGTTACGGCGGGCGGTGCGCTGTCCGCCACGCATCAGGACGGCCTCGACGGCACGCAGCGCGCCGGTGACCGAGGGACGCGGGAGAGCGGGGGCGGTGGCGGGGGTGGCGCGGAGCGGCGCGGCCTGCATGGTGGGTGACTCCCTCTGATCTGTTCGGAGAAGCAGGGGTAGGTGCGGGAGCGGTGCGTGCATCCATCGTCACGGACAGGTGTTACCAACGGATGACCTGCCGGTCAAACACCGATGAAACGTTGACGCGGCCCCCACGCCCCCCGTCCTGGGGGAGTGCGGGCCGCGTCCTCAGCATGTGCCACGTTTCACAAGAAGGCGCGCCGAGAGCGTCAAACCGCCCGACTGGCCGCCTCGGCCGCGCGCCGCTCCATGGCCTGCTGGTAGAGGC
Organism: Streptomyces sp. NPDC001219; assembly: GCF_053597915.1. Lineage (NCBI taxonomy): Bacteria > Bacillati > Actinomycetota > Actinomycetes > Kitasatosporales > Streptomycetaceae > Streptomyces > Streptomyces sp. NPDC001219. Next base: position 13,429 of record NZ_JBSFJF010000084.1, read on the forward strand.
GGCCGGCGCGGTAGGAGGAGCGGACCAGCGGGCCGGACATGACACCCGCGTAGCCGATCTCGTCGGCCTCTTCCTTCAGCTCCACGAACTCGGCGGGCTTGACCCAGCGGTCGACGGGGTGGTGGCGCGGCGACGGGCGCAGGTACTGGGTGATCGTGATCAGTTCGCAGCCCGCGTCGTAGAGGTCCTGGAGCGCCTGGCTGATCTCCTCGCGGGTCTCGCCCATGCCCAGGATGAGGTTGGACTTGGTGACCAGACCGGCCTCGCGGGACTTGGTGATGACCTCCAGCGAGCGCTCGTAGCGGAAGCCGGGGCGAATCCGCTTGAAGATCCGCGGGACCGTCTCGACGTTGTGGGCCAGCACCTCCGGGCGGGAGGAGAAGACCTCGGCGAGCTGCTCGGGGACCGCGTTGAAGTCGGGGATCAGCAGCTCGACGCCGGTGTCGGGCATCGAGGCGTGGATCTGCCGGACGGTCTCGGCGTAGAGCCAGGCGCCGCCGTCCTCCAGGTCGTCGCGCGCGACGCCGGTGATCGTGGCGTACTTCAGGCCCATGGTCTGCACGGACTCGGCGACCCGGCGGGGCTCGTCGCGGTCCAGGGGCTGCGGCTTGCCGGTGTCGATGAGACAGAAGTCGCAGCGGCGGGTGCACTGCTCGCCGCCGATGAGGAAGGTGGCCTCGCGGTCCTCCCAGCATTCGAAGATGTTGGGACAGCCCGCCTCCTGGCAGACCGTGTGCAGACCCTCGCTCTTGACCAGGCCCTGGAGGTGGTTGTACTCGGGACCCATTTTCGCCCGGGTCTTGATCCACTCGGGCTTGCGCTCGATGGGGGTCTGGCTGTTCCGGACCTCCAGGCGCAACATCTTGCGTCCGTCGGGTGCGACTGCGGACACGTCCGGCTCCCTACGACTTCGTTTCTTCGGCGTACACCAGGGTACGCCCGTTGATTCGCACGTCTTTACGCGCGGTGCAACCCCGTATGGCGGGGCCGCATTCCCGGCGGCCCATCGGGTGCGTCACCGGAGCCACCCCGCTCAGACCGCTCGGGGGAGCAGTTCGGCGCCCTCCAGGACGTCCCGCAGGTGCTTCTCGGCCACCGGCAGCACCTCGGCGATGGTGATCCCGCGGCCGAGCTCGTTGGCCAGCGAGGCGACACCGGCGTCCCGGATGCCGCACGGCACGATCTTGTCGAACGAGGTGTTGTCCGGATTCACGTTGAGCGCGAAGCCGTGCATCGTGACGCCCTTGGCGACGCGGATGCCGATCGCGGCGAGCTTGCGGTCCTCACGGCGCTGGCCGGCGTTGGACGGCGCGTACTCCGGGCCGCTCAGCCGCAGGTCGAACAGCTCGTCCGTGACCCGCGGGTCGAAGTCGAGGTTCAGCCCGCCCAGGGCCGCCCGCTCCTCCACCGGGTCGCCCAGCACCCACACACCACTGCGGCCCTCGACCCGGGTGCCCGTCACACCGAACTCGGCGCAGACCCGGATCAGCGCCTCCTCGAGACGGCGGACATGGGCCACGACGTCAACCGGGCGCGGCAACTTCTGGATCGGGTAGCCGACCAGCTGGCCGGGCCCGTGCCAGGTGATCTTCCCGCCGCGGTCCACGTCCACGACCGGGGTCCCGTCCAGCGGGCGCTCGTCGTCGGACGTACGCCGCCCCGCGGTGTAGACGGCCTGGTGTTCCAGCAGCAGACAGGTGTCGGGGACCTCGTCGGCGAACCGGGCCGCGTGCACCCGGCGCTGCTCCTGCCAGGCGGATTCGTACTCCACGGCCTCGGCGCCGAAGCCCAGATGCACAAAGTGCAGCCCCTCGGGTGCGGGGGTCTCCCCCCGAGAGATCGCAGTCACGGCAGCTCCTCTTCGAACCTTCGTTGCACTGTGCTGCAACGTTGATGCCACTTCGCGCCCCAGCCACTGTACGGCCGCCGCCGCCCGTTCCCGCAGGCGGCCGGTGTCCCGGACGCTCCCTCCCTGCTCACACGATCGGATGAACGCGGGGCGCAGGCCGGGATCGGGCCGCCGAAGGCCGTTACATTCACGCCGTTCCACAAGGGCGAGGAGCATGCCGGAGCAGGGTCCGCCGGACCCGGCAGTGCGGCCCGGAAGGCAGGAGACCGGTAAAGCTGATGACGGAACGACCCCCGCACCACACGCCCAACCGCCAGCTCGCCGCACTCATCGCCGAGGCCGGCTTCTCCAACGCAGGGCTGGCCAGACGCGTCGACCAGCTCGGCATCGAGCACGGCCTCGATCTGCGCTACGACAAGACCTCGGTGACCCGCTGGCTGCGCGGCCAGCAGCCCAGAGGCACCACCCCGGCGCTGATCGCGGAGGTGTTCACCCGCAGGCTGGGGCGCCGGCTGTCCGCCCAGGACCTCGGCCTGGACGCCTGCGCGCCGGTGTACGCCGGGCTGGAGTTCGCCGCGACCCCCAGCGAGGCGGTGGACATCGTCAGCGGTCTGTGGCGCAAGGACTCCGGCAGTCATGCCGAGCTCCGCAAGATCGCCTTCACCCCGGCCGGGCTCGTGGTGCCCAGCCGGGACTGGCTGATCGGCCGCGCCGACGAACGCGTCGCCCGCGGCGAGACCGTCCCCGAAGGCGGCGTGGGCCGGGTGCCCGCCCAGAACCGGGCCACGGTCCCGCGGCAGCGCCGCAACGACCAGGTCGACCGGACCCAGGGCTCCCGGGTCACCTCCGGCGACATCGCGGCGCTGCGCTCGGTCGGCGAGCTGTTCCGGGCACTGGACCACGCCTACGGCGGCGGCCACGCCCGACAGGCCCTGGTGCGCTATCTGGAGCACGAGGCCGAGCCGATGCTGCGCGGCACCTACGGGGAGGCCATCGGCCGCCGGCTGTTCGCCGCGGCCGCCGACCTCACCCGGCTGGCGGGCTGGACCTCGTACGACATCGCGGCCCACGGCCTCGCACAGCGGTACTTCGTGCAGGCCCTGCGGCTGGCCCAGGCCGCCGGCGACCGGGCGTACGGGTCCTACGTCCTGGTGACCATGAGCCGGCAGGCCGTCTATCTGGGGCACGGCAGGGAGGCCGTCCAGCTGGCGCGCGTCGCCCAGCAGGGCATCGGCAGCAGCGCGCCGCCCACGGTGCAGGCGCTGCTGCACTCCGCCGAGGCGCGCGGCCACGGCGTCCTGGGCGAGGTCCGGGCCTGTACGGCGGCGCTGGCCCGCGCCGAGCGGGCGCTGGAGACCGCCCGCCCCGGTGACGACACCCCGTACTGGGCGCGCTTCTTCGACGAGGCGCAGCTCGCCGATGAGCTGGCGCACTGCCACCGCGACCTCCAGCAGTACCGCGCGGCCTCCCAGCACGCCGAACGCTCCCTCCAGCTGCGCGCGGCCGGGTTCGCCCGCAGCCGGCTCTTCTGCCGGGTGGTGCTGGCGACCGCGCGGCTCGGCCTGGGCGAGCTGGAGCAGGCCTGCACGCTGGGCGCCGAGGCGGCGCTCCAGGCCTCCGAGATGCGGTCCGTACGGGCCCATGAGTACATCAGGGAGTTCGAGCGCCGCCTGGAGCCGTACCGGGACGCGGCGGCGGTCCGCGGCTACCGGGAACGGGTGGCGGCGCTGGGCTGACCGGGCCCGGCCGTCGCGGTCACGCCCACGGGGTCAGGCCGCCGTGGGCAGGGAGTCCGGTTCCGTCGTGAGGCCGGGCAGGCCGAAGTCCTGGAGGACGGCGCGGGCCGCGCGCCGTCCCGAGTTCAGGGCGCCCTGGAGCGTGCTGGTGTCGCGGTGGTCCCCGCACACATAGAGACCGGCGAGCACCCGCACCGGGCGCTCCGGGTCGTACGGGGCGGGCATCGCGGGGACCGCGTACGGGGTGTGATGGGCGGTCAGCAGCTGCCGGTCCTCGGTGTGCGCGCCGTAGATCCGGTCGAGCTGGGGCCGGACCGCCCGGTCGAGCACGGACACCGGCAGCGCCGCCGCGGCGCCGAGCACGGCCGTGGTGATCAGGGTCCGGCCCGGCGGCGTACGGGACGGGTCGACCGCACCGGCGACGTAGGTGTACGCGACCGGGCCGTCGGTCGGCAGGATCAGCGTGGTGTCGCGCACGGCCGTGCCGCGGCCCCCGGGCGCCACCGCCGCGGTGTGGTGCAGCACGGACACCGGGTGGAAGGCGGGCACCCGCAGGCCCGGCAGCAGCTCGGCCGCCTCCCGTGCGCCGGTCGCCACCAGCACCGCCCGGCAGGGCACCGGGCCGTGCTCCGCGGTGCTGACGCCGGTCGTGGAGACGGCGGTGACCCGCACGGATGTGTGGACCGTGCCGGGGGGCAGCGCGGCGGCGAGCAGTTCGGGGACGGCCCCGGCGCCGCCGGCCGGCAGCCACAGCCGGCCCTCCGCGTAGGCGCGCAGGGCGGCCGCGGCACCCCGGCTGGAGCCGCGCAGCTGCGGATCGCACAGCAGCGCGCCCAGCAGGGGCCGCAGGACCGCGTCATGGGTGCGCGGCGGAAAGACGGGGCGGCCCGCCAGGGCGTCGCGGACCGGACGGTCGGCGGGCGGGGCGTGGGGGGCGGAGGACGGGGGAGTGACGGCGGTGACGCCCGAGCGGTCCGTATGGCGGTCCGTGTCCGGCGCGGCGGTCCGCCGGTCGGTGGGACGGCCCGTCTGACGTCCTGCCTGGCGGGCCGTCTGACGGTCCGTCCGGCGTTCGGTGCGGCGGTCGGCGCGGGAGAGCGCGCGTGCAGCGGACAGTGCGGCCTTCATGCTGCGCGGGGCGCTGAGGCGCTGCGTCCGCTGACCGTTGTGGAGCGCCAGACCGGGCGCGAACGGACGCGGTGTCAGCTCGCCGAGCCCCGGTGTACGGCGCAGTTCGGCGGCGGAGACGGCCAGCGGCCGCGCGCAGCGGTCCAGCAGGAAGCCGTCGAGAGGGTCGGTGACGGACCGGCCGCCGATCCGTGGCGCGGCCTCCAGGACGGTGACCGACAACCCTGCGCCGGTCAGATGGCGGGCGGCGGCGAGACCGGCCGGGCCGGCTCCCACGATGACGACGTCCACGGCCGATACGGTGCGCAGCACTTGCCCCTCCCGGGGTCGGTCCCAAATGGCGGCACCGAGTGTCATGCCCGGTACAGCTGCGAGAGATGCCGCGTCGTGGGTGTGAGGTGAGGAGACGGCCGGGAGGGGCGGCCCGTGCGGCAGAGGTGTCCGGGGGCCTAGGCGGCGGCCCGGACCGCTTCCATGATGTGTGGGTGGCGGAAAGTGAACCCGGAGTCCAGCAGCCGCCGGGGGATGACCCGCTGGCTGCCCAGCACGTCACCGGCGAACTCGCCGAGGGCGACCCGCAGTACCGGCGCCGGGACGGAGCACAGCGTGGGGCGGTTCAGCACCTTGCCCATCACGGCGGTGACTTCGCGGTTGGTGACCGGCTCCGGGGCCGTGAGGTTGACCGGTCCGGACAGGTCCTCGGTGTCGAGGAGGTGGCGGAGCGCGGCGATGTGGTCGTCCAGGGAGATGAAGCTCCAGTACTGGCTGCCGTCGCCGAGCCGCCCGCCCAGGCCGAGCCGGAAGACCGGGAAGAGCCGTCCCCACGCGCCGCCCGAGCGCGCCACCACCAGGCCGGTGCGGGCGAAGACGGTACGGATGCCCGCGTCCCGGGCCGGCTGCGCGGCGTCCTCCCAGGCCGTACAGACCTCCGGCAGGAACCCGGTACCGGCCGGCGCGCTCTCGTCCGTACGCCGGTCCCCGGTGTCGCCGTAGTAGCCGATCGCGCTGCCCGAGACGAGGACCCGCGGCGGGGTGTCCATGGAGGCGAGGGCGGCGGCGAGGGTCCGGGTGCCCAGCACCCGGCTGTCGCGGATCTCCTGCTTGTAGGCCGCCGTCCAGCGGTGGTCGCCGACCCCGGCGCCGGCCAGGTGGACCACCGCCTCGCAGCCGGCCAGCCCGGCCGTGTCGACGTCCTGCCGCCTGGGGTCCCAGCGCACTTCGTCGGCGGCCGAGGGCGCCCGCCGTACGAGCCGGACGACGTCATGGCCTCCCCCTGGGTCTCCGGCCCGGGAGGTGCCCCCAGCGCGCAGAGACCGTACGAGCGCCGTGCCGAGGAGTCCGGTCGAGCCGGTGATCGCGATCCGCATGGGGCCATACTGCCCGCAGTGGCGGGCCGGTGGCCGCAGCAGGGCCCGGACGCCGCGCCCCGGTCCGGGAACGCCCTACGGCTTGAAGCGGTCCCACAGGGAGGGGAAGCGCTCGGCCATGACCCGTTCGTCGTCGAAGTCGAGGTAGCCGCCGAGCGGTTCACGGGGCGGCGCGGGCAGGTCCAGGTCCGGCATCACCCCGCCGGTCAGCTGCTCGTACGCCTCGTCGGCCGCGTAGCCCAGCTCCTCGGCGTCGCCGTCCACCGCCTCGTCGAAGTCCTCCACCAGCTCGGCGAGCTGGTCGGGGTCGTGCAGCGCGCCCTCGAAGACCTCCCGGCCCTGGGCGATCAGCCAGCAGCGGAAGTAGTCGAAGGCGTCGTCGCTGGCGCCGCCCAGCATCAGGGAGGCGGCCGCCCACAGGTCCCAGGAGTACGCCCGGTTGTAGCGGGCCTCGAAGTGGCGGGCGAAGTCCACGACGGCGTCCGGATCGAGCCCGAGCAGCCGCTCGACCAGTCCGTCGGCCTGCTCCTCGGGGTCGCCCTCGGCGGCCTCGCGGGAGCCGTCGATCAGCTCCCAGAACTCCGTCTCGTCCATCACCGCTCCAGCATCTGCCCTGCCGGCGCCCGTCGCATGCGGAGTCCCCCGGATGCGACGGTGCGTTATCCGGAATGGTGACGGACTGTCCGGAAAGGTGACGGGATGTTCGGATTCGCCGCTCGCACAGCCCGGTCGGTGATCCGCCGTGTGACCGTCCCAAGAATCACTCGTTGGAAGGCGTGCAACGGCAAACGACCGTTATCCCCCATTTCGCGAAGGGCTGTTCCAGGCCATGCCCATGGACGAACGCACCCGGGCCGACGTCGAACGGGCCGAGGCGGCCATCGTCGAGCACTATCCACGGCTCGTCCGCCTCACCTACCTCGTCCTGCCCCCGTCGCTGGGCCGCCACCGCCGGGTCCTGACCGCACACGGACTGGTCCAGCGCGCGCTGCCCCGGACCCGGCTGCGCCGCCCCGACGGCGGGCTGCCGGCGCAGCGCGGCCCGGCCCCCGAGTCCGGCTACGACCTGGTCCGGCAGCGGGCCCTGCGGCTGGCGCTGGCGTATGAGGGCCAGCCGGGGCGCGGGTTGCCGGTCCTGCCCCTGGTCTGGGGGCTGCGGCTCTTCCCCCGGGCCGGCGGCGCCGATGAACTCGCCCTGGACCAGGCGCTGTCCGCCGTCCCGGCCGCGGTACGGGCCGCCCTCGGGCTGGGGCACCTGGAAGGGCTCGACGAGGACGCCGCGCGCACCGTGCTGGCGCGGGCCGGGGCCGAGGACCCGGACGCGGCGCAGCGGGCGGCCGCGCAGCTGGACCGGGAGACCGGGGCCGGGGCGGCGGCCCTGCTGAGCTCCGGGGAGTTCGACCCGTGCATGGTGCAGACCCGGCCGACGGACCTGCTGCGCCGCCGGCAGCGGGTGCGGGCGGCGTCGGCGGTGGCGGCCGTGCTCGCGCTCGGCGCTGCGGTGGCCGGGGCCTGGCCCGCAGCGCCCGACCCGGCAGGACGCGTCCAGACCGCCGCCCAGCAGGCGCTCGACCCGGACCGGCTGCTGCGCACCCCCAACGAGCAGTGGGCGGACACCTCCCGGGTCGACTTCACCGCCTGGCCCACCCGTGGCCGGCAGGCCGGCGACCGGAAGCTGCTGGCGCGGGCGCTGCGGGTCTGGGCGGCGCCGCCCCCCGACACCCGGATCACGGCGGCCGCCGGCACCTCCACCCGGCCGCCCGGCCATCCGCCGCAGCTGCTGTACGCAGGCCTGATCGACAACGTCATGGTCGTGGTCCTGCACGACGGGGAGCGCCTGGTCCGCTACGCCGAGCCCGAAGACGCCACGCCCACCCTGCACTTCGCCCGGGTCGACAACGCGGATCTGCCCGGCGCCGCCGCGCTGGTGATCGGGCGCGGCAACGGCTGGATGCGCTATCTGCTCGCGCCGTGGATCTCCGAGATCACCACCCGCGACCTGCTGACTCCGGACACCCCGCCGCACGGCCTGCATGTCGCCCCCGACGGCGTCACCGACCGCATCCCGCTCCCGCCCCCGGCCGGCGCCGGCTGCGGGCACTGGCCGGTGGCCCGGCTCCGGACCTCGACCCGGATCGTGACGGCCGGCCCGAACACCCCCTTCCTCGTGGCCGACCTCGACGACCTCGTCCCCGCCCACCTCACCGCCGGGCCCCCGCCGTCCGGCGTACCGGCCGGGGCGCCCGGTGAGGCGACCGGTGTGCCCGCGCTGCGGAGCTGGGCCCGTACGGCCTGCTCGCTCGGGGCGCTGCGGGGCGCCGGCGTACGGTCCATCAACACCTGGGAGTTCGCCCGCCAGCAGCTCCCGGAGGACGGCGGCAGCGCGACCTGGGTGTGCACCCGCGCCGACACCTGGCGCGGGCCCGGCCGCGTCACCCTGGGCTTCCTGCCGCCCGCCGCACGCCCGGCCGACCCCGGACGGACCGCCGGACGGGCCGTGAACACCGCCGCCTGCAGCCGCTTCGGGCCCCATGTGGTGGGAGCCACCCACTGGCAGGCGAAGTCCGGGAAGTGGTACCTGCTCGCGGCCGGCAGCCAGGAGGTCGGCGGCCTCGACGCCACCGGCGGCGTCCGCGCCACCGCCGGGGAGGGCACCCTCGCCACGCCTGCCGGGCCGGACACCCCGGCCGAGGTCGTCGGGCGGCTGCGGAGCGGGGGGAGCGTACGGGCGCTGCGCCGCCCGTAGCCGGACTCACTCCGTGGCCGGACTGCCTCCGTGGCCGGATTCCGTGGCCCGGCCTCTGTGGCCCGTCTTCGTGGCCGCTGGACGGATGGCCCGCATCGCGTGCTGAATCCGGACAGGAGGTGTCGGGTATCGCTGTCAGGGTCGCCGTGCGAGACGAGGCACCTGACAGCGAGGAGTGGTGTACGTGACCGGACAGCAGGAACTGGCGGGACGGGTGGCGCTGGTGGCCGGGGCGACCCGGGGCGCCGGCCGGGCGATGGCGGTGGAACTGGGCCGGGCCGGCGCCCTGGTCTATGTGACGGGGCGGACCACCCGGGAGCGGACCAGCGAGGTCGGGCGGCCCACGGAGACGATCGAGCAGACCGCGGAACTGGTGTCCGCGGCGGGCGGCACCGGCATCGCCGTACCGACCGACCATCTCGACCCCGCGCAGGTCAAGGCGCTGACCGAGCGCATCGACCGGGAACAGGGACGGCTGGACGTACTGGTCAACAGCGTCTGGGGCGGTGACCGGCTGATCGAGTTCGAGACCAAGCTGTGGGACCTCGACCTGGAGAACGGCCTGCGGATGTTCCGCCTCGGCATCGACACCCACATCATCACCAGCCACTACGCGCTGCCGCTGCTGATCCGGCAGCCCGGCGGCCTGGTCGTCGAAGTCACCGACGGCACCGAGGCGTTCAACCGCCGCTACCGCGAGAGCCTCTGCTTCGACCTCACCAAGAACGCCCCGCACCGCATTGCCTTCGGCCTCGCCGCCGAGCTGAAGGAGTACGGCGGCACGGCGGTCTCCCTCACCCCCGGCTTCCTGCGGTCCGAGGAGATGCTGGACCACTTCCGGGTGACGGAGGAGACCTGGCGCGACGCGGTGGCCCAGGAGCCGCACTTCGCGATCGCCGAGTCACCGGCCCTGATCGCCCGCGGTCTGCGCGCGCTGGCCGCCGATCCGGACAAGGCCCGCTGGAGCGGGCAGTCGCTCTCCAGCGGCCAGCTGGCGAAGGAGTACGGCGTCACCGACACCGACGGCTCACGGCCGGATGCCTTCGGCTACTTCGAGGACGTGGTCTTCGGGGGGAAGGGGGGCGGCGCGGACGATTACCGGTAGGCGGGTGGGGCTGGGCCCTTAGGGCCCATGCCTGCTGCCTGCTGTGGGGCGCGGGGTCGTTTGTCGGCTGCGGCGTGCGGTCGCGTCGGTTGCGCAGTTCTCCGCGTCCCTATGGGGGTGCGACCCCGGTCATATGTACAGCGCGGCCGTTCGCCGGGCGGAGTCGGCGAAGCGTGTGCGGAGCCCGGAGGGTGCGAGTATCTCGCCCTCCGGGCCGAGCGCCAGCAGCTGGGCGTAGGCCACGTCGGCGGACTCCACGGCGAGGGTGACGGTCAGCCGGCCCTGCTCGTCCGGGCCGCCCGCGGCCTGCGCCCGTGCGATCGCCTCGCGGGCCGCGGCCCGTTCGGTGACGTACGGCAGCTGGCGGACGCCGCGGGCGGAGAGCCGCAGCACGACCTCCTCGCGCAGGATCGACCGGGCGAACTGCGCCGCCCGCTCCGCCCAGAACGCCGGGAGGTCGAACGACGCCTCGCGGCTGAACCGCCCTCCGCCGTCCCCGGAACCGGCGCCCCGGTCGCGCTCCGCGAGCTCCACCGCGGTGAACCGGTCGACCCGGTAGACGCGGTAGTCCCCCTCCGTACGCGCCGCCAGATACCAGACCCCCGCCTTCAGCACGAGGCCGTACGGCTCCAACTCCCGCTCCACCTCGGTCTCCTTGCGGAGGTAGCGGGCGGTGATCCGGCGGTCGTCCCAGACCGCGTCGGCTATCTCGGGCAGCAGGGCCGGGGTCTCGGGCTCCTGATACCAGGCGGGTGCGTCGAGGTGGAAGCGCTGGGCGACGCCCGTCGCGGCATCCCGCAGCTCGGGCAGCAGGGCGGCGGACACCTTCAGCCGGGCCGCGGAGGCGGCGTCGGCGAGCCCCATCTCGCGCAGGGCGGAGGGCACGCCGGACAGGAAGAGCGCCTCCGCCTCGCTGCGGCCGAGGCCGGTGAGGCGGGTGCGGTAGCCGCCTATGAGGCGGTAGCCGCCCGCGCGGCCGCGGTCCGCGTAGACGGGCACGCCCGCCTCGGAGAGCGAGAGGACGTCGCGGGCGACCGTGCGCTCGGACACCTCCAGCTCCTGCGCCAGCTCGGAGCCCGTCATCGACGGCCGCGTCTGGAGCAGCAGCACCATCTTGATCAGCCGTGCAGCGCGCATGTGTCCATCATGCCGGGGGGTACTGACAGTGGCTGGGGGCGCCGTTTCGTTCGGCTGCGGGTGGGTTGTGGCTGGGCGCGCAGTTCCCCGCGCCCCTTCGTGGCGCGGCCGGTCCGTCACTTGCTTCTGGGGCCGTGTGGCTTGGTGGGGGCTGGGGTTTTGCGGGTTGTGTGGTTGCCGCGGGGGTCGGAGGGGACGCACCGGTACCCGTCCTCGGCGCGGGCGACGCGGGTACGTGTAGTTGATTGCCCCGGCGTTCGCTCCAGTCCTGCGGGCGGGCACCGGTACATCCCCTCCAACCGTTCAGCGTTGCCGGCTGCCGGCCGGTGACACCGTCCGTCAAGACCCACCTCGGCCCGCGCCCAATGAGCGGGTGGCTCGGCTAGGCAGTTTCGTTTGGATCAGCTGGTCGTTGGTCTGGGTGTGCCGTTAACAGATGCGCAGTGGGCGCGGATCGAGCCGTTGCTTCCGGAC
>NZ_JBSFJF010000085.1:0-24681 GCF_053597915.1 Streptomyces sp. NPDC001219
GTATCGGGGCGACCCTCCGCCTTGCGATCGCACGCACCAGACGCCGCGGGGCCGCCCTTCGGGCGAACGACGGGAGTTTGACGACAGGTCCTAGGTCGCCGGGAGGGCGGTGGACAGATGGTCGGCGAGCCAGGTGGGGACGCCGCCCATGAGGCGGAAGAGCCGGGCGGCCTCGGCGCGCAGCCGGGGCGCGTCGGTGTCCGGGGCGGCGTCGGCCAGTGCCGCGAGGGCCGGTGCCGTGCCGATGAGGAAGCCCAGCTCCTCGCGAATCCGCAGCGACTCGGCGAAGCCGTGCCGGGCCTCCGCCACGTCGCCGTCGCGCAGCGCCAGCCCGGCCAGATGACGCCAGGTGAAGGACAGCAGCAGGGTGTCACCGTGTGCGGTGGCACCGGCGTGCGCGCGGCGGTAGGCGGCGCGCGCCGAGTCCGGGCTGTCGGCGACGTGCTCGGCCATCAGCCCGCGGCGGAAGTCCAGCAGCGGGCGGCCGGGCGCGGCCGGCGCCAGCAGCGCGGCGGCCCGGCCGAGCGCCGACCGCGCCTCGTCGGCCCGGTCGCGGACGCCCAGGACCGTGGCGGCGTAGGCGAGGTGGCCGCGTTCGCAGGCCGCGCCGCCCCGCTCGCCGTCGTCGCCCGCCAGCGCCTCGGCGGTGCGCAGCGCGTCCTCCGCCTCGGCCCAGCCGGTGGCCGTGAACATGCAGCGCTCCACCAGGAGCGCGGCGCGGCGCAGCGCGGACGGGGCGTGATGGACGGAGTGTGGTTCCAGCAGTGCGGCCGCGTCGTGCCAGCAGCCGCGGGAGCGCAGACGCCAAACGGCACGGTCGAGGGGACCGTCCCCCTCGACCGTGCCGTTCGCCGGTGCCTCCGGTGCGGATGCGGGTCCCGGTACCGCGAGCGGTACCGGCTCCGCGGAACCGACCGGATCAACGGGACTCGCCCCTGACATGGCGGTGTCCGCCACATTGCCCTCCCCAAGCGCGCCATTGAGCTGGAAGTTGCAGACCGTGCGCATCTCAGCACGGATTCCGTCGTGGGGCCAAGGGGACGGGTGAATGTTTTCACAATCACCCGGTGCATGTTTCCGGCGGGGGGCGCGGCGATGATCAGGTGCGCCGTGGGGTGCCGGGTACGGCAGCCGCCCGGCCGCCGGGATCGGGTACCGCCCGATCGGATTACCCCGAACGGTGGAGTCCGGGCCGACCGGGTCGCCGCCGCCGCGTCAGCTCATCCGCAGGGCGAGGAAGAAGTCGAGCTTGTCCTCCAGGCGGGACAGGTCCCGGCCGGTGAGCTGCTCGATCCGGCCCACCCGGTAGCGGAGCGTGTTGACGTGCAGGTGAAGGCGGCCGGCGCAGCGGGTCCAGGAGCCGTCGCAGTCGAGGAACGCCTCCAGCGTGGGGATCAGCTCGGCGCGGTGCCGGCGGTCGTAGTCGCGCAGCGGGTCCAGGAGCCGGGCGGTGAAGGCCCGGCGGACGTCGTCCGGCACGAACGGCAGCAGCAGTACGTGCGAGGCCAGCTCCTCGTGTCCGGCGGCGCAGACCCGGCCCGGACGGGCGGCGGCGACCCGGCGGGCGTGCCGGGCCTCCTCCAGCGCGCCGCGCAGCCCCTCCGCCGAGTGCACCGAGGCGCTCACGCCGACCGTCAGCCGCCCGTCGTCCGCCAGACCGCGGCCGAGCGGCTGCCGGACGACCGCGAGCAGCTCGTCGGCGTGCAGACCGGCCGCCGCGGAGTCCCCGGGCTCGTCCGGGACGGGCAGCGGCACCAGCGCCACCGCCTCGTCGCCGGTGTGTGCCACGGCGATCCGGTCGGAGGGCTCCGGACCGAACGTGCCCGGATCGACCAGCACCTCCTCCAGCAGGCTCTGTGCCACCGGGCCGCCGGGGACGTCGCCGTCCGCCCACTCGACCCGGGCCACCACGATCTGCCAGTGCGGCGCGGTGCCCAGGCCGGGCAGCAGCACCGGGGCCGCCACCCGCAGCCGGGCCGCGATCTCGGCGGGCGGGGCACCCGTCTGGACCAGCTCCAGCACCTCCTGGGCGAGCCGGCGGCGGACCGTACGGGCCGCGTCGCGCCGGTCGCGTTCCACGGCGATCAGCTGGGTGACCCCGTGCAGCAGGTCGAGGCGCTCCTCGGGCCAGTCGCCGGCATCCGCCTCGACGGCCAGCAGCCAGTCGCTGAGCAGGGTCTGCCGCAGGTCACGGCCCTCGTGGCGGATCGGGAACAGCGAGAAGGTGCCCCCCGGCCCGTCGCCCGACCGCCGCCCCTCATCGTGGCGCTGCGCGCCGCCCCCTTCCAGCGTGACGCGGTGCGGGCCGCGGCGGCCGCTGCGGGCGGCCGCCAGGTGCTCGCCCGCGAGCCGGGCGGCCACCTCGGCGGACAGCTCGGGCCCGGCGCCCGCCAGCGTCGAACCGGCGATCTGCCGGCCGGTGGGGGAGAGCACCCAGGCCCGCAGATCCAGGTCGGAGCCGAGCAGGTCCAGGACCACCTCCGGGCCGCCGCCGGCGGGCCCCGACGTCATCAGCCGCCGGTGACGGTCCACCACGGCCGCCAGGTCACCGGCCCGTTCGCTGGAGACCTGGCGGACGACATGCTCGGTGATGGAGGCGAACGAGACGTCCTCGACGACCGAGAACAGCGGCAGCCGGTGCTGCACGCAGGCCGTGACCAGGTCCTCCGGGACCGAGCCCAGTTCCGCCTCGCCCGCGGCGAGTCCGGCGACCCCGGCGGCGGCCAGGATGCGGACGAAGCGCTCGGAGTCCTCGGGCGCCCGGCGCCAGGCCAGACCGGTCAGCACCAGTTCGCCACCGGAGAGGTAGCGGCTGGGGTCGCGCAGGTCGGTGGTCATCACGCCGCGTAGGGTGCGGTCCAGCTCGTCCTCGCCCCCGAGCAGCCGAAGGCCCAGGGATGGGGTGTCCAGGAGTGCGCGGAGCCGCATGACCTCGCCCGCCGTTCTTTGCTGTCTGGTGTTGCCGGTGGAATGCCGCGAGGTTTCAGATCCTCGTCTTTCGTTCGAATCTACAAGACGGGTGCCCTGGCCAGCCAACCGCTTCATGGTTTCGGTGACTGCACCGGGCGGGTCCGGGGCGCGTTCACTAAGGCTCAACCGTTAACGAGACATGAACCGCTCCATGGCGAGGTGGGCGCAGCGTCCTCACCATGAGTAACGAATGACCGATTTCGCAGAAGAGGCCAACCATGGACTTCCTTCGCCCCGCCAGCTGGGAGGAGGCGCTCGCCGCCAAGGCCGAGCACCCTACCGCTGTGCCCATCGCGGGCGGCACGGATGTGATGGTCGAGATCAATTTCGACCACCGCCGCCCCGAGTACCTGCTCGACCTGAACCGCATCGGTGACCTGAACGAGTGGGAGGTGGGCGAGAGGACCGTACGCCTGGGCGCCTCCGTTTCCTACACCCAGATCATGGAGAACCTCCGGACCGAACTCCCGGGCCTGGCCCTGGCGTCGCACACCGTCGCCTCCCCGCAGATCCGCAACCGCGGCGGCGTCGGCGGCAACCTCGGCACCGCCTCCCCGGCCGGTGACGCGCACCCCGCACTGCTCGCCTCGGGCGGCGAGGTCGAGGTCGAGTCGGTACGCGGCCGCCGGATGATCCCCGTCGACGACTTCTACGTGGGCGTGAAGCGCAACGCCATGGAGCCCGACGAGCTGATCCGTTCGGTGCATCTGCCGAAGGCCGACGGGCCGCAGCAGTTCTCCAAGGTCGGCACCCGCAACGCGATGGTCATCGCGGTCTGCGCCTTCGGTATCGCGCTGCACCCCGAGACCCGCACGGTGCGCACCGGCATCGGCTCCGCCGCGCCCACCCCCGTGCGGGCCCGCGAGGCCGAGGACTTCCTCACCGCGGCGCTGGACGAGGGCGGCTTCTGGGAGTCCGGCGGCACCCTTCCGCCGTCCGTCGCCAAGCAGTTCGCGCAGCTCGCCGCCGGCGCCTGCAACCCGATCGACGATGTGCGCGGCAGCGCCGCCTACCGCCGGCACGCGGTCGGCATCATGGCGCGCCGCACCCTCGGCTGGACCTGGGAGTCCTACCGGGGCAACGAGAGGAGCGCACAGTGCGCGTGACATTCACCGTCAACGGCCGCCGCCAGGAGGCCGACGACGTCTGGGAAGGCGAGAGCCTGCTGTACGTCCTCCGGGAGCGGATGGGCCTGCCCGGCTCCAAGAACGCCTGTGAGCAGGGCGAATGCGGTTCCTGCACGGTCCGGCTGGACGGTGTGCCGGTGTGCTCCTGTCTGGTCGCCGCCGGTCAGGTCGAGGGCCGTGAGGTGGTGACCGTCGAGGGACTCGCGGACTTCGCCAAGCAGCGCGCCGAGGGCGGCTGCGCCGCCGGCACCTGTGGCACGGGCCTGGACGAGGCCCAGCGGTGGCAGGCCCGCCCCGCGGACTCCCGGACCGGTGAGCACGAGGCGCTCTCGCCGATCCAGGAGGCGTTCATCGACGCCGGCGCCGTCCAGTGCGGCTTCTGCACCCCGGGCCTGCTGGTCGCCGCCGACGAACTGCTGGAGCGCAACGACTCCCCGTCGGACGCCGACATCCGTGAGGCGCTGTCGGGCAACCTGTGCCGCTGCACGGGCTACGAGAAGATCCTCGACGCGGTCCGGCTGGCGGCCGCCCGCGGCGAGCAGCGGACCGCCGGACAGGGGGCCTGACACCATGGCTGACACCTCGCCACGCGCGGCCACCGCGCCGGGCCGTACCCCCACCAGCCTCACCCAGGGCGGCCGGACCAGGGCCGGGATCGGTGAGTCCACGCTCCGGCCCGACGGCACCCTCAAGGTGACCGGCGAATTCGCCTACTCCTCGGACATGTGGCACGAGGACATGCTGTGGGGCTTCACCCTGCGCTCCACCGTCGCGCACGCCGAGATCGTCTCCATCGACACCGCCGAGGCCCTGGCGACCTCCGGCGTCTACGCGGTGCTGACCTACGACGACCTGCCCACCGACGTGAAGAACTACGGCCTGGAGATCCAGGACACGCCGGTGCTCGCCCACGGCAAGGTGCGCCACCACGGTGAGCCGGTGGCGCTGGTCGCCGCCGACCACCCGGAGACCGCGCGCCGCGCCGCCGCCAAGATCAGGATCGAGTACGCCGAGCTGCCGGTCGTCACCGACGAGGCCTCCGCCACCGCCGAGGGCGCCCCGCTGGTCCACGAGAACCGCACCGACCACCACATCGGGCACGTACCGCACCCCAACATCGTCCACCGCCAGCCGATCATCCGCGGCGACGCCGGCGAGGCCGCCAAGAAGGCCGATGTCATCGTCTCCGGCGAGTACGTCTTCGGCATGCAGGACCAGGCCTTCCTCGGCCCGGAGTCCGGGCTCGCGGTGCCCGGCGAGGACGGCGGCGTCGACCTCTACGTCGCCACCCAGTGGCTGCACTCCGACCTGCGCCAGATCGCCCCGGTGCTCGGCCTGCCGCCGGAGAAGGTGCGGATGACGCTCTCCGGCGTCGGCGGCGCGTTCGGCGGCCGTGAGGACCTGTCGATGCAGATCCACGCCTGCCTCCTGGCGCTGCGCACCGGCAAGCCCGTCAAGATCGTCTACAACCGGTTCGAGTCCTTCTTCGGGCACGTCCACCGGCACCCGGCGAAGCTCTGGTACGAGCACGGCGCCACCAGGGACGGCAAGCTCACCCACCTCAGGTGCCGGATCGTGCTGGACGGCGGCGCCTACGCGTCCGCCTCCCCGGCGGTGGTCGGCAACGCCTCCTCGCTCGCCGTCGGCCCCTACGTCGTCGACGACGTCGACATCGAGGCCATCGCGCTCTACTCCAACAACCCGCCCTGCGGCGCGATGCGCGGCTTCGGCGCGGTCCAGGCGTGCTTCGCCTACGAGGCGCAGATGGACAAGGTCGCCGCGAAGCTGGGGATGGACCCGGTCGAGTTCCGGCAGCTCAACGCCATGGAACAGGGCACGCTCATGCCCACCGGCCAGCCGGTCGACTCCCCGGCCCCGGTCGCCGAACTCCTGCGCCGCGTCAAGGCCCGGCCGCTCCCCCCGGAGCAGCAGTGGCTGACCGCCGGGGCGGGCGCCGATGTGCGCGCGCTGCCCGGCGGGCTGTCCAACACCACCCACGGCGAGGGCGTGGTCCGCGGTGTCGGCTACGCCGTCGGCATCAAGAACGTCGGCTTCTCCGAGGGCTTCGACGACTACTCCACGGCCCGGGTGCGGATGGAGGTCGTCGGCGGCGAGCCGGTCGCCACCGTCCACACCGCGATGGCGGAGGTCGGCCAGGGCGGTGTCACCGTCCACGCGCAGATCGCCCGTACCGAGCTGGGTGTCCAGCAGGTCACCATCCAGCCGGCCGACACCCAGGTCGGCTCGGCGGGCTCGACCTCCGCCTCCCGCCAGACCTATGTCACCGGCGGCGCGGTCAAGAACACCTGTGAGCACGTCCGCGAGCAGGTCCTCGACCTCGGCCGGCGCAAGTTCGGCACGTACCACCCGGCGTGGGCCACCGCCGAACTCCTGCTGGAGGGCGGCAAGGTCGTCACCGACGGCGGCGAGGTCCTGGCCAACCTGGCGGACGTCCTGGAGGGCGAGGCGGTCGACCTGGAGCTGGAGTGGCGGCACCGCCCCACCGAGCCCTTCGACCTGCGCACCGGCCAGGGCAACGGGCATGTCCAGTACTCCTTCGCCGCCCACCGCGCGGTCGTCGAGGTGGACACCGAGCTGGGCCTGGTCAAGGTCGTCGAGCTGGCCTGCGCCCAGGACGTCGGCAAGGCGCTCAACCCGCTGTCCGTCGTCGGCCAGATCCAGGGCGGCACCACCCAGGGACTGGGCGTGGCCGTCATGGAGGAGATCCTCGTCGACCCCAAGACCGCGAAGGTGCGCAACCCCTCCTTCACGGACTACCTCATCCCCACGATTCTCGACACCCCGACCATCCCGGTCGATGTGCTCGAACTCGCCGACGAGCACGCCCCGTACGGGCTGCGCGGCATCGGCGAGGCCCCCACCCTGTCGTCCACCCCGGCCGTCCTCGCGGCGATCCGGAACGCGACCGGGCTGGAGCTCAACAAGACGCCGGTGCGCCCCGAGCACCTCACCGGTACATAGAGAGCCGTCCGGGGACCACCCCGGACACCGGCCTCCGGGCGGTACGTGTCAGGGGTGTCCCTGTCCGTCCTCCTCCGCGTACCGCCCGGAGACCGGAACCCCGCAGTACGCAGTCGCTGCTCCGGTCCGCCGGAGCCAGCCCCCGTTCGTCTCGGGCCGTCCCCCGGGTCGTGCAGCCGAAGTTCTTTCCCAAATCTCGCGACGCGAGTGCCCCTTTGAACCTTGGGAGCAAGGCACCATGACCCAGCAGTCCACAGAGCCGAGGACGACGGCGGAAGACGCGGGCGCCGGCTCGCGGCAGCCCGCCGGCCGCTCCTGGCTCGACCGGTACTTCCACATATCCGACAGAGGCTCGACGGTCGCGCGAGAGGTGCGCGGCGGCATCACCACCTTCATGGCGATGTGCTACATCCTCCTGCTCAACCCGCTGATCCTCTCGACGGAGGACGTGGCGCACCACACCCTCGCGCACGCCGGCGTGGTCACCGCGACCGCGCTGGCCGCGGCGGTCTCCACCCTGCTGATGGGCTTCATCGGCAAGGTGCCGCTGGCGCTGGCCGCCGGTCTGAACGTCTCCGCCGCGCTGACCGCCCAGGTCGTCCCCAACATGACCTGGCCGCAGGCCATGGGGATGTGTGTGGTGTACGGCGTGATCATCTGTCTGCTGGTGGTCACCGGACTGCGCGAGATGATCATGAACGCCATCCCGCTCGCGCTCAAGCACGCGATCACCATGGGCATCGGGATGTTCGTCGCCCTGCTCGGGCTGGTGAAGGCCGGATTCGTGGGCAAGGGGGAGGGCGGCCCGGTCACCCTCGGCCTCAACGGTCAGCTGTCCGGCTGGCCGGTCCTGTTCTTCTGCCTCACCCTGCTGCTGATCTTCATGCTGCAGGCCCGCAAGGTGCCGGGCGCCATCCTCATCGGCATCGTCGTCGGCAGCGTCCTGGCCATCGCGGCGACCCGGATCGGCGGGCTGACGGCCAAGGACTGGGGCGGCACGCCCCCGGAGCTGACCGGCAACGCCGTCGCCATGCCCGACTTCGGCCTCTTCGGCCAGGTGGAGTTCGGCGGCTGGGGTTCCATCGGCGCCCTCAGCGTCGGCATGATCGTCTTCACCCTGGTGCTGGCCGGATTCTTCGACGCCATGGCCACCATCATCGGCGTCGGCACCGAGGCCAAGCTCGCCGACGACAAGGGCCGGATGCCGGGCCTGTCCAAGGCGCTGTTCGTGGACGGCGCGGGCGGTGCCATCGGCGGCGTCGCCGGTGCGTCCGGCCAGACCGTGTTCATCGAGTCGGCGAGCGGCGTCGGCGAGGGGGCCCGGACCGGGCTGTCGTCCGTAGTCACCGGCCTGTTCTTCGCGGCCTGCCTGTTCTTCACGCCGGTCACCCAGCTCGTCCCGGCCCAGGTGGCCTCGGCCGCCCTCGTCGTCATCGGCTCGATGATGATGAGCGCCGCGGGCCAGGTGGACTGGCGCGACCGCTCGGTGTCCATTCCGGTCTTCCTGACCGTGGCCCTGATGCCGTTCACCTACAGCATCACCGCGGGCGTCGGCGCCGGCGTCATCGCCTACACCGCCATCAAGGCGGCTCAGGGCAAGTGGCGCGAGGTCGGCGGCTTCATGTGGGTGCTGACCGCCGTCTTCACCGTCTATTTCTCGCTCCATCCGATCGAGCAGTGGCTGGGCGTCAAGTAACGCCCCGCCTGCTTCCCCCCGTCCGTGAGGAGACCGACATGCTGGACATCGCCGCAGAGCTGCACCGGTGGGTCGAGCAGGGCCGCGAGTTCGCGGTGGCCACCGTGGTGGCCACCCATGGCAGCGCGCCCCGCCAGCCCGGGGCCGCGCTGGCCGTCGACCGTGACGGCACGGCGATCGGGTCGGTCTCCGGCGGATGTGTGGAGGGGGCGGTGTACGAACTGTGCCAACAGGCGCTGGAGACCGGGGAACCGGTACTGGAGCGCTTCGGCTACAGCGACGAGGACGCCTTCGCCGTGGGCCTGACCTGCGGCGGCATCATCGACATCCTCGTCCAGCCGGTACGGACGCACGCCCCCGCGACCGCCGGTGACGACGGCATCGCGGGGGAGCGGACGGACCGTACCGCCGGCACCCTCGCCGCCGGGCTGGCCGCCGCCGCTTCGGGCGAGGCGGTGGCGGTCGCCCGGGTCGTCCAGGGCCCCGCCGGACTCCTCGGCCGCGCCCTGCTGGTGCGCGCCGACGGCCGCCACAGCGGCACCCTCGGCGGCCACCCCGCCCTCGACCGCACCGCGGTCGAGGAGACCCGCGCCCTGCTGGACGCCGGGCGCACCACCAGCCTGGAGATCGGCACCGGCCTCGCGCCCGGCGAGGAGGCGGAGGGCGGCGACGGCGCACGGCCCGGCGGGTCGCGCTGCGGCCAGCCCGTCGTCCTGCTCGTCGAGTCCGCCGTCCCCCCGCCCCGCATGATCGTCTTCGGCGCCATCGACTTCGCCGCCGCGCTGGTCAGGGTCGGCAAGTTCCTCAACTACCACGTCACGGTCTGCGACGCCCGCCCCGTCTTCGCCACCCGGACCCGCTTCCCGGACGCCGACGAGATCGTCGTCGACTGGCCGCACCGCTACCTGGACTCCCAGCGGCTCGACGCCCGCACGGTGCTGTGTGTGCTCACCCACGACGCCAAGTTCGACGTACCGCTGCTGGAGCGGGCGCTCCGCCTCCCGGTCGCCTACGTCGGCGCGATGGGCTCGCGCCGCACCCACCTGGACCGCCAGCAGCGGCTGCGGGACGTCGGACTGACCGAACTCGAACTGAACCGGCTGCGCTCGCCCATCGGACTCGACCTCGGCGCCCGCACCCCGGAGGAGACCGCCCTGTCCATCGCCGCCGAGATCGTCGCCAACCGCCGCGGCGGCACCGGCGTCCCCCTGACCGGCGCACACACCCCGATCCACCACGACACCGGCCGGTCCCTGGGACGGATCGGGTCGGTGGCCTGAGGCGCCCCGTCGCGGGGAGTGCGCCAGGCTGCGCGGGCCGGAGCCGCGGCGTCCCCGCACCACGGCAAAAACAAGGTGAAGCGCCCCGGGCCCCGGGTTAGCGTCCCCGGGTGACCAGTGATGACGACGCGCGCATGCCCATGGATGTCCGGGAGCTCCCCGACGCCGACCTCGAACAGGCCCTGGACCTGATCCATCTCGCCTTCCACCTCGCACTCCCCGACAAGACCCGCGCGTACCACCGGGACATGCTGCGGGCCTGCTCCCGTATCGGCGCCTACGACGACGGGCGGCTGAGCGGGGTGGCCGGCGCGCACCGGCTCACCCTCTCCGTCCCCGGGAACCAACTCCCCTGCGCCGCACTGGACTTCGTCTCCGTCGCGCCCACCCACCGGCGCCGCGGCGTCCTCACCGCGATGCTGGACGAACTCTGGCGCCGCTGCGCCGACGAGGGCCGGCCGGTGTCCTGTCTCTGGGCGTCCGAGAGCGCCATCTACGGCCGCTTCGGCTTCGGCGCCGCCACCGAGTCCTACCGCGTCGAGATCGACTCCTCGCGCCCGCTCGCCCTGCGCGTCACCCCCGACAGCCGCCCGCTGCGGCTGATCGACCCGGCCGACGTACCCGCCGTGCTCGGCCCGCGCTACGACGCCACCCTGCCGCAGCGCGCCGGCCGCTTCACCCGCGACGCGACCTGGTGGCACCGGCAGGTGCTGGACCTCGACGGGGCCCGCTGCGGCGACGACCGTGACGGGTTCGGTACGGCGCGGGTGGTGGTGCTGGGCGAGCGCGGCGAGGTCCCCGCCGGCTACGCCGTCTACCGCACCCGCGGCCCGGGCGAGGGCCGTCCGGGAGCGGTCCGGGTCGAGGAACTGGAGGCGGAGACCGCACCGGCCGCCGCCGCCCTGTGGTCCTACCTCGCCTCGATCGACCTCACCTCGACGGTACGCGCCCAGGCCCGCCCCGCCGACGATCCGCTGCTGCACCTCGTCGCCGACCGCGACCAGGTACGGATCACCGGCCAGGAACCCTCCGTGTGGCTCCGGCTGGTGGACGTCCACGCCGCGCTGACCGCCCGTTCCTGGGCGGCCCCGGTCGACCTCGTCCTCGACCTGCGCGACACCGCCCTGCCGGTCAACGCGGGCCGCTTCCGGCTGACCGCGGGCCCCGACGGCGCCACCTGGCAGCCCACCGACGAGGCACCCGACATCGCCCTGGACGTAAGGGAGTTGGCGTCCTGCTACCTCGGCGGTACGCCGCTGCGCCGCTTCGTCCAGGCCGGTCTGGCCACCGAGCACACCCCGGGCGCGGTCCGCCGCCTGGACGCCGCGCTGGAGACCGAGTGGCTGCCCTTCACCGGGGAGAACTACTGAGCCACGGGCGCGGGCCGGCCGGGGCGCCTCCCGTCCCGGCCTCTCAGCCCGCGCCCCCGGCCCGCCCCGGCCGCAGCGCCGCCATCACCAGCACGTCATGCCAGGCGCCGTCCCAGTGGAGGGCCTCACGCATCCGGCCCTCCACCTCGAAGCCGCACTTCTCGTATGCCCGCCGGGCGCGTGGGTTGTAGTCGAAGACCTCCAGCTGGACGCGGTGCAGGCCGACCCGCTCGAAGGCGTAGTCCAGCAGCAGCCGGATCGCCTCACTGCCGATCCCGCGGTCGGTGGCCTCCCGGACGAGGGCGATCCGGAAGGCCCCGTGGGCGTTCGGCGGATCGATCTGGCTCAGGGCGAGTTCGCCCAGGAAGGTCCCCGTCTCCCGGTCCTCGACGGCGAGGTCCAGCCGGTCCGTGCGGTCGGCGCTGCCGGCGCACCACGTCTGCAGCTCCGCCAGGGTGAAGTCGTGGTGGGTCCCGGTCAGCCGGCGCATCTCCGGGTCCTGGCAGGCGGCGTGAAAGGCGGCCGCATGCCGTGCCGACAGCGGTATGAGGCGGACCCGGTCGCCGGTGAGCACCGGGTTCTCGGCAAGTGCGGTGGTATCGATCATGGGGGGATGATGTCCGGGCGGCGGCGCCGCGGCAACGGAATTGACCGGCCGGCGGGCGCCACCGGGGACCGAGGGGAGCGGCCGGCTCAGGGGAGCGGCGGCCGGGAGGGGAGAGGCGTGGAGCTGCGGCAGGTGCGGTACTTCGTCACGGTGGCGCAGGAGCTGCATTTCGGGCGGGCGGCGATGGGGGTGCCCCCATGCCCTTAAGGCATGGGGGAGGCTGCACATCGTCCAGTCGGCGGTGAGCCAGCAGATCAGGCGGCTGGAGCGGGAGTTGGGGACCGAGCTGTTCGACCGCTCGGCCCGCCGGGTGCGGCCGACGGCCGTCGGCGAGCGGTTCCTGCCGGAGGCGCGGGCGCTGCTCGCCGCCGAGGAACGGGCCCGCGCCGCCGTCACCGAGCTGACCGGCGCACGGGCCGCCACCCTGCGCCTGGGCACGAGCACGGGCCTGGGCGCCCACCTCGACCGGGTGCTGGACACCCTGGCCCGGCTCGCCCCGCAGACCCGGGTGGAGCTGGTGGCCGTACGCGCCCGGGACCGGCTCGACCGGGTGGCGTCCGGCGAGCTGGACGCCGCCTTCCTCCGCGGCGCTCCGGAGGACGAGGGCCGGGACGGGCTGCGCTGCGTCCCGCTGTGGCAGGACCCGCTGGTGGCGGTCGTCCCCGCCCGGCACCCCCTGGCCGCCGCCTCCGGCCCGGTCGCGCTCGCCGACCTCGCGCCCGTCCCGCTGGTCCTGACCCCGCGCCGCACCAACCGGGCCCTGGTCGACCTGGTCGTCGACGCCTGCCACGACGCCGGCTTCACCCCCGTACCGGGCCCCGCCTACGGATCGCTGGACGACACCCTCACCGCGATCGGCGCCCGCGGCCCGGCGGACGCGCTGTGGACCGTCGTCTACGCCTCGCACGCCCGCCGGCTGAGCACGCCCCGGGTCGCCTTCCTGCCGTTCCGCGACCCGGGCCTGGAACTCACCACCTCGCTCGCGCTGCGCCGCAGCGACCCGCCCGCCGGGACCGGTCCGCTGCTGCGGGCCTGCACCGCCGAGGACGGCAGCGACGTGCCCGATCGCGATCGCTGATCGCTGTGTGCACGATCCGCTTCTTGGTCGCACCGGCCGGACGCGATGGACTGAGGGCACGCCGGTCAACCACCGGAAACCCGGGGCGAACCCGGGGACACCGGGCCGTGGAACACGCCGGAACCCCTGCGTTCCTGACGAGCAACGGCCCTCTCCACCAAGGGAGTTCACCATGCCCACCATCACCGTCCAGCAGGGCCCGCGCAGCGTCGAGCAGAAGCGGGAGCTGGTCCGGCAGCTCACCGACGCCTTCGTGGACACCTACCGGATTCCCGCCGAGAGCGTGACGGTCTGGATTCAGGAAGTACCCACCGACAGCTGGGGCGCGGCGGGCACCCTCACCGCCGACAAGTAGCCGGCCGACGGGCGGGCCGGGCCGTACGGGGGAGGCCCGGCCCGCCCGCGAGGCGGGACAACGCCACCGCGCGGGGCCGGGCCCGGGCGTCAGAACGCGCTGGACACCAGCCACATCACGCACACGTAGGCGCCGCCGCTGACCCCGAGGATGATGCCGAGCCACAGCAGCGCCCCGAGCGGCCACGGGGCGGGCACCTCGGGCTTGGGCGGTTTGACGGGGCAGCACTTCGAGCAGTGGGCGTCGGGCATGGCAGCATCATGGCGGCACGCCGTCCGGGGCGGGAGGGCGTGAACGGGTGCACACGGCGAGACCCGGTGACGCGCGCGCGGGATCACGCGCTGGTCGTGCCGCTCCCCACGCGGCCGGAGGCGTCGTCCGGGACCGCTCCTGAGCGTGTTACTACGGCAGCAGCCCCGCCCGCCGTGCCGCGGTCACCGCCTGGAGGCGGGTGTGGGCGTCCAACTTCCGCATGGCGGACCGGAGATAGCTCTTCACGGTCTCCGGGCGGAGGTCCAGCCGCTCCGCCACTCCCGCGTTCGTCGCGCCCGACGCCACACAGGCGAGGACGTCGACCTCGCGGGGGGACAGGGCGGGGGCCGCGCCGTCCTGGCCGGGCCGGTGCGACGAGGCCGCGGCGAGCCGGCCGCACGCCGTCAGCAGCTGCTGCCGCAGCAGCGGGTCGCCGACCCGCTGGGCCAGGCCGCGCAGCTCGCCGTGTGCCTCCCGGACCTCCTCCCAGCGCGCCGGGTCGCCGGCCGCGGGCTGCCGCGACACCGACAGCAGCCGCGCCGCCTCGTCCTGCAGCAGCAGCGCCTGTTCCAGCTCCCGCGCCACCTCCATGGCCGCCGACAGCGGCCGGTCGCCGAGCCGCACCGGACGGCGCAGCGCCCCGTACAGCACCCCGCGCACCCGGCGCCGGACGATCACCGGCACCGCGAGCACCGAGCGCAGTCCCTCCGCGGCCACCGCCGCGTCGTACTCATGGCTGATCGCCGACGAGGTGCTGTAGTCGGTCACCGCGAGCGGACGGGACAGCGCCACGGCCTTCCCGCCCAGCCCGTTGCCCCGCACGATGTCCAGCCCGCGCAGCACCGCGGTCTCCGTACCTGCCAGCTCGTCGATGCGGTAGTGCCCCGCACCGGACAGCAGTCCGCCGAACGCCACCGGCAGCCCGCCGGCCCGCCGCAGCCGCGACAGCGCCGCCCGTACGTCCGCCGTCGCGTGCGCATCCGGGTCGAGCCGCACGAGGAAACCTCCGCTTCCCCCCGTTCGGGGGTGGTGGGACCTGCGCCACTGATTACACGATGGCAGGTAGCGGTGCGGCAATGAGGAGGACGGATGACGGAGACGGAAGCCGGGGCGACGGGGCGCGCCCCGGACGCCACCGAGGAGTTCCGGGCGGCGCGGGATCTGCTGCTACGGCACCGGGAGGACTACGAAGCGGCCCGCGCGGAGTTCCGCTGGCCCCGGCCGGAGTACTTCAACTGGGCGCTGGACTGGTTCGACACCCTCGCCCACGGCAACGACCGCACCGCCCTGCACCTCGTCGAGGAGGACGGCAGCGAGACGAAGCTGAGCTTCGACGCCATGCGCCGCCGCTCCGACCAGGCCGCCAACTGGCTGTCCGCCCACGGGGTGCGCGCCGGTGACCGCATCGTCATGATGCTCGGCAACCAGGTGGAGCTGTGGGAGACCGCGCTCGCCGCGATGAAGCTGCGCGCCGTCGTCATCCCCGCGACGCCGCTGCTCGGCCCCGCCGACCTCGCCGACCGGATCGACCGCGGCCACGCCCGGCACGTCATCGTGCGCGCCGCGGACACCGCCAAGTTCGACGGCGTGGCGGGCGACTACACCCGGATCGCGGTCGGCGGCGCCCCGGACGGCTGGCTCTCGTACGAGGACGCCTACGACGGCCCCGAGACCTTCGAGCCGGGCGGGCCGACCCGGGCGGACGACGCCCTGATGCTCTACTTCACCTCCGGCACCACCGCCCGCCCCAAACTCGTCGAGCACACCCACGCCTCGTACCCCATCGGCCATCTCGCGACGATGTACTGGATCGGTCTGCGGCCCGGCGACGTGCATCTGAACATCTCCTCGCCCGGATGGGCCAAGCACGCCTGGTCCAATCTCTTCGCGCCCTGGAACGCGGAGGCCACCGTCTTCCTCCACAACTACACCCGCTTCGACGCGGCCCGGCTCATGGCGGAGATGGACCGGGCCCGCGTCACCAGCTTCTGCGCCCCGCCGACCGTCTGGCGGATGCTCATCCAGGCCGATCTGTCCGCGCTCCGCCATCCGCCGCGGGAGATCGTCGCGGCCGGCGAACCACTCAACCCGGAGATCATCGAGCAGGTGCGGCAGTCCTGGGGCGTCACCATCCGGGACGGCTTCGGACAGACCGAGACCGCCGTGCAGGTGGCCAACACCCCGGGTCAGACCGTCAAGCCGGGCTCCATGGGCCGTCCCACCCCCGGCTTCGACGTCGTCCTGCTCGACCCGGTCAGCGGCGCACCGGCCGACGAGGGCGAGATCGCCCTCGACCTGGCGGCCCGGCCGGTCGGCCTGATGACCGGCTACCACGGGGACCCGGCCCGTACCGCGGAGGTGATGGCCGACGGCTACTACCGCACCGGCGACATCGGCACCCGCGACCGCGACGGCTGGATCACGTATGTGGGGCGGGCCGACGACGTCTTCAAGGCGTCCGACTACAAGATCTCCCCCTTCGAGCTGGAGAGCGCCCTGCTGGAGCACGAGGCGGTCGCCGAGGCCGCCGTGGTGCCGGCGCCGGACCCGCTGCGGCTGGCCGTGCCCAAGGCGTATGTGGTGCTGGCGGCCGGCTGGTCGGCCGGACCGGAGACCGCGAAGCTGATCTTTGAGCACTCCCGTGCGGTCCTGGCACCCTACAAGCGCATCCGGCGGCTGGAGTTCGCCGAGCTGCCGAAGACCGTCTCCGGCAAGATCCGCCGTATCGAGCTGCGCGAACGCACCGCGCAGGGCGACGGCGGCGCCGAGTACTGGGAGGAAAACCACCGATGAGCCAGCAGCACCAGGAGCTGTCGTACGCCTGCGGGGCTGCCGGGGGGCGGCTGCTCGGCCACACCATCGGCACCGATCTGGCCCGCACCATCGCCCGGTTCGGCGACCGCGAGGCGCTGGTCGAGGCCGAGAGCGGCCGCCGCTGGACCTACACCGCGCTGGGCCGCGCGGTCGACGAGGTGGCGCTCGGCCTGCTCGCCAAGGGCGTCACCAAGGGCGACCGGGTCGGCATCTGGGCACCCAACTGCGCCGAATGGGTCCTCGTCCAGTACGCCACCGCCCGGATCGGGGCGATCCTCGTCAACGTCAACCCCGCCTACCGCGTCCATGAGCTGGGCTACGTCCTGCGGCAGGCCGGCATCGCCGTCCTGGTGTCCGCGACCCACCACCGGACCAGCGACTACCGCGGCATGATCGAGCAGGTGCGCGAGGAGTGCCCGGCGCTGCGCGAGGTGGTCTACATCGGCGACGAGACCTGGGCCGGGCTGCTGGCCGCCGGCGCCACCGTCCCGGAGCACCGCCTCACCGACTGCGAAGCGGAGCTGACCGCCGACGACCCGGTCAACATCCAGTACACCTCGGGCACCACCGGCTTCCCCAAGGGCGCCACCCTCTCCCACCACAACATCCTCAACAACGGCTACTGGGTCGGCGAGACCCTCGGCTACACCGCCGAGGACCGGGTGTGTCTGCCGGTGCCCTTCTACCACTGCTTCGGCATGGTCATGGGCAACCTCGGCGCCACCTCACACGGCGCCTGCATCGTCATCCCGGCCCCCGCCTTCGACCCCGCCGCCACCCTCAGGGCCGTGCAGGACGAGCGCTGCACCTCCCTCTACGGCGTCCCCACCATGTTCATCGCCGAACTCGACCACCCCGACTTCGCCTCCTACGACCTCTCCTCACTCCGCACCGGCATCATGGCGGGCTCGCCGTGCCCCGAGGAGGTGATGAAGCGGGTGGTCGCCGAGATGCACATGACCGAGGTCTCCATCTGCTACGGCATGACCGAGACCTCACCGGTCTCCACCCAGACCCGCCGCGAGGACGACCTCGCCCACCGCACCACGACCGTCGGCCGGGTGCTGCCCTACCTTGAGGTGAAGGTCGCCGACCCGTCGAGCGGGGTGACCGTGCCCCGCGGCACCCCCGGTGAACTGCGTACCCGCGGCTACAGCGTGATGCTCGGCTACTGGGACGACCCCGAGCGCACCGCCGAAGTCATCGACGCGGCCCGCTGGATGCACACCGGCGACCTCGCGGTGATGAACGACGACGGCTACGTCCGGATCGTCGGCCGCATCAAGGACATGATCATCAGGGGCGGGGAGAACGTCTACCCCCGGGAGATCGAGGAGTTCCTCTACTCCCACCCCAAGATCGCCGACGTCCAGGTCGTCGGGGTCCCCGACGAGAAGTACGGCGAGGAGATCGCCGCCTGCGTCATCCTCCGCGACCCCGAAGACCCCCTCACCCACGAGGAGTTGACCGACTACTGCCGTTCCCGCCTCGCCCACTACAAGGTGCCGCGCCACCTGGAGATCCTCGACGCCTTCCCCATGACCGTCAGCGGCAAGGTCCGCAAGATCGAACTCCGGGAGCGGCTGGCGGGGGAGCGGGGGGTGGGGGCTCCCTAGCGGGCTGCCCGGGAGGGTGCGCCGAACGGCACGGTGGCGCCGAGCGGCCGCCTGGCAGGATTGCCGGGCATGACGACAGCCGAAGAGCGGGAGAAACAGCGGCAGGCGGGCTCGTTCGGAGCCGCGGCGGACGCCTACGAGCGGGGCCGCCCGCCCTACCCGCCGGAGGCGGTGGCCTGGCTGGTGCCCGAGGGCGCACGGACCGTGGTGGACCTCGGTGCCGGCACCGGCAAGCTGACCCGCGCGCTGCGGGCCCCGGGCCGGGAGACCGTCGCGGTGGAACCCTCGGCCGGGATGCGGGAGCACTTCGCCCAAGTGCTCCCCGAGGTGCGGGTTCTGGAAGGGACGGGGGAATCGATCCCGCTGCCGGACGCGAGCGTCGACACCCTGGTCTGCGCGCAGGCCTGGCACTGGGTGGACCCGGAGCGGGCGGTCCCGGAAGCCGCCCGGGTGCTGCGCCCGGGCGGGCGGCTGGGTCTGGTGTGGAACCGCCGCGACGTGTCGGTGCCCTGGGTCGCGGAGCTGGACCGGATTCTGCGCGACTGCGCGGCAGCGCCCACGGAAGACCGTCAAGTGGACTGCGTGGGAAGGCCGTTCGGCCCTGTCGAGCGTCAGGACTTCCGCTGGAGCCATCCGATGACGGCCGCAGAGGTCATGGACATGGTCGCCTCCCGCAGCTATGTGATCACCCTGGAGCCCGCAGCGCGGGAGGAACTGCTGGGCCGGGTCCACACGCTGCTCGACGCGGAGCGTCCGGGGGAGATGCCCTATGTGACGGAGTGCTATCGGGCTGAACTCGGGTCGCGGTGACCTCGGATCGAGCTGACCTCGGGTCGCGGTGAGTCGACGGAGGCGGACCGCCTGTCCCCTTCGCCGGCTCGGCACGCAACACCCTTCAGAGGACGTTCCGCAGCAGCAGACACAGGCCGACTGCCAGGGGATAGCAGCCGACGCCCGTCCAGGTGAGCGACCGGCGTGACCTGCGCCGCCCGAGCCAGATGAGTGCCAGCCCCGCGTGCGTCACCGCCAGGGCCAGGAAGGGCAGCGCCTTGGGGAGGTCATAGGTGAACGCGAAGTACACCCACATCCAGGGAAGCAGCAGCGCGAAGAAGCAGGCCGGCCGTTCACCGTGCCGGTGTGCCCGCGTCCGCCTGGGCCGGCAGTGCGCAGAGTTCCGCGGGAGCGCCGGTGTGGGGGATGTCCTCGTCCAGGAGTCGGGCCCAGACCGGACGTCGGTGCGGTGGGCGGCGGTTCATCTCCCGTGTCAGGGTGCCCGGCCATGCCATGGCCCCGCCGTAGCGGGCCCGCCACCACTGGGGTAGGTGGTCATGGGCGCGGTCCACGGTGACGCCGTCGGCGCCGGCCCGCACCCGGACGTAGAGCCAGCGGCCGTACGCGTCGCCGCCCGCGGCCGCCGCGTCCGCCGCCCGGAGGTCTGCCAGCAGCTCGCAGAGTTCCTCGCCGAGCCACCGCCCCTGCTCGTCGAGGAAGACGTCGCGGCGGTACCGGTTGCCCGGGTCGGTGCCGTCCGCGAACGCGGCGGTGAGCGTGCAACTCCCCTCCGACCAGGGGTGATGAG
Organism: Streptomyces sp. NPDC001219; assembly: GCF_053597915.1. Lineage (NCBI taxonomy): Bacteria > Bacillati > Actinomycetota > Actinomycetes > Kitasatosporales > Streptomycetaceae > Streptomyces > Streptomyces sp. NPDC001219. The sequence goes on from NZ_JBSFJF010000085.1 coordinate 19,727, forward strand.
TGCGCAGCCACGCCACCAGCCGCTCCTCGGCACCGCTCCCGCCGGGCAGCGGGTGCTCCGCCTCCGCCGCGGCGCGCATCGCGACCGCGAGCACCCCCGCGTACTGCTCGGGCAGCGGACACGGCACCCGACGGCCCGCGGGCTCGCCGCTTCCGGCCGGAAGCTCCGGTCGGCCGATGCCGCGCACCGCGGCGGCCCGCGCCTCCTCCGTCCCCTTACGGCGCAGCTCCTCCGCGTCGGCCCCGTCCTCCCGTAGCGCCGTGAGGACCGCGCGCACCTCGGCGTCGTCGGCGGGGACCATGGCGGACACCCCGTCGTCGACCGCCTCCGGGTACCGGGTCCGGTCCCACGCCCCGTCGGCCCACCAGTACACGAACCCGAGTTCCTCGCTCCCGTCGACCACCGCCGTCAGCCACTCCCACGGCAGCCAGTGCGGCCCGCCGGCCAGCAGGTCCAGCGGCGGAGTACGGGAGAGGGTGTCGCTGTAGTCGAGGTCGACGCCGTACAGCACCGCCCGGCCGCCCTCGACCCGGGCCAGCGCCCACCAGCCGTTGCCGATGTCCTCGGAGCGCAGCCCGGCCTCGTCCACCCGGTAGTTGTGCACGGGCAGCGGGTGCTCGGCGCTCCAGGCGGCCAGGGTGGCGGCGTGCCGCCAGAGCACCTCGGGGGAGGGAAGCGGGGCGGCACGGCCCGGGGTGCCGTCGGCGGTCATCGGGAACTCCTGGGGCGGGAGGGAGAGGGGAGGAGGTAGCGGCGGTGGGGTGGTGCGTGCCGGTCGCGGCGAGGCGCTCCGGGTCAGTGGGGGTGGACGGGGGCGGAGTTCGGTACGTATCCCAGGTCTACGGGGGCGGGGGCCGGGGTGGTGGGGTCCGTGCCGTGCCAGGGCCTCAGCAGGGCGGCCAGTGACGGCGGCCAGAGGGCGTCCGGGGAACCGGCCAGGTCGGCGGGGCTCCACCATCTCCAGCCGAGGATGCGGTCGTCGGCATGCGCCGCGGCCACGCCGTCGGTGGGCTCCCGGCGCGGGCCGTGGGCGAGGTAGATGTGCTCGTGCTGGCGTACCGGGACGCCGGCCCGGGTGAAGTCGTGCTCCCAGGTGCACAGCAGGGGGCCGGGCTCCAGGTCCGTCCAGCCGGTCTCCTCGCGCACCTCACGCAGCGCGCCCGCGCGCGGGGTCTCGCCCGGGTCGAGCCCGCCGCCGGGCATCGCCCAGTGGGGCCCGACCTCTTCGTTGTCGTACCGGAGCAGGAAGACCGATCCTGCGGGGTCCAGGACGGCAACGCGGGCGGCGCGGCGGGGAGTTCTTCGCATGGCCGAAGCCTATGCCGGGGCTCGCACCCGGGCCCGCGCCGCCGCTCGTCGCCTCGCCGGCTCAGGGCTGCCGCTCTCCCGGCCAGTCGAGGCGCAGGCGTTCGGCGCGCGGCAACGACGCCACCACCAGGTCGTACGAGTCCTCGATCAGGTCGAGCACCAGCCGGTCGGGGAGGTCCCCGTCCAGGGAAACGGTGTTCCAGTGCCGCTTGTTGAGGTGGTAGCCCGGCACCACCTCGGGGTGTGCCGCCCGCAGTCGTTCGGCCAGCTCGGGATCGCACTTGAGGCTCACGGTGAGCGGGGTGTCCGTCAGCGTGCTCAGCGCGAAGATCTTGCCGCCGACCTTGAAGGTCGATACGTCCGGGTGCCGTGGGAAGGGGAATTCCTCGGTCGCACCGTTGAAGTCCAGGCAGACGGCCCGCAGGGCGTTCGCGTCGATCATCCCGTCATTATGTGCGGCGGACGCCCGCGCCCCGGCCGGGGGCGGGGCCGCCGGGCGGGGCGTCTCGCGGCGGGCCCGTCACCGCCCCGCGGCGCCGTACTTGATCAGTTCGTCGGCCGGGTCGTTGACCGGCTGCGGGGTGCCCGTGAGGTCCATGACGAACAGCGGGAGGTGCAGGGCGTCCGCGCGGGCGCGGGCGTCGTGGGCGTAGCCGGCGAGGGAGAAGAAGACCGCGAGGGCCGAGTCGTTGAGGCCGTTGAGCCAGACGCATTCGATCTCGCGCAGCTCGGTGGCGCGGGTGGTGGGGTCGACCTGGGCGACCACACCCGTGCCGCGCAGGTCCAGCCCGGAGGCGGTGCGCTCCCGGGTCCGGGCGACATCGGCGTAGCCCAGCCACTTCAGATACTGCTCGGCGGCCGTGACGCAGTCGCGGGCGGTACGGATGGTGACCGGGCGGAAGGCGGGCCGCAGGGCCGCGTGTCCGGGGTCGGCGGCGGGTGGCGGCGCGGGCTTCGGCGTGGGCTTCGGTACGGGCTGTCCGGAGCGCGGGAAGTTCGGCGGCGGCAGCGGGGGCGCCGGGGCGACCGGGACCCGGACGACCGTGCCGCAGGCGCAGCCGGACTCCGGCGCCGGCCACTCGTCCTGCCGGCCGCAGACCTCACAGCGCACCTCCACCCAGGAGGCCTGCCAGGTGCGGTGGAGTATCTCGACGGGTACTCCGCCGCGCAGCACCGGCAGGGTGAGCGGGGCGCCGCAGGCGCACGGGAAGGTGGGCGGGGCGAAGGCGTTCTCGCGGCGGCACGTGGGGCACCGCACCGGCACGCTGTCGGCCATGGTCGGCTCCTGGCAGGTCGGACGGCAGACCGGTCGGATCTGCTGCCCCCATGGTCTCTCCAAAACCGGCCGCAGGGGGCCGAATTGGGGCCGAAGGGTGGCCGGGAGTCGCAGGTGGGGGAGAACGCGCCGAGGAGGCGGGGTCACGGCGTAAGGGGGGAGCGCGCCCCCGAGGTGTGCGGCGGGAGTGTCTCGGGGTGTGCAGGAGCGGCCGGAGCCCTCAGGGGCAGTCGCCGGGGGCCGTCACGGTCGCCCCGTCCCGGTGACAGACAGCCGCAGGGCCCGGCACCCGTGTGTGACCGTACGGATGCCGGGCCCTGTCGTGGATTCCGTCCGGCAGTGCGGGCGATCGGGCGCGACGTGACATCGCACCGCCGGACGGAGCATGGGGTGGGAGGAGGCGGGCTCCGCGGCGGGGGAGCGGCTCACCCTTCCTGTCGGGCGAGCGCTGCCACCGCACTGATGCTCCCCGTGGTGCCGCGGAGCTCGCGCTCCCACTCCGTACCGGCCGGCCACCCCTCAACGGGCCGCCGGTACGGACGCGCGAGTGCCTGACCTCCCGTCAGTCCTCGCGCAGCTCGTTGACCCTGGCCTCCACGCGCTTGCCGTAGTCGGGGTCGGCGGCGTGGAAGTGGGCGAGGTTCTTCTCCAGCACATCGTCGCGACTGACCTGGGAGAGGCCGCCGGCGATGTTGTTCACCAGGCGCTTCTTCTCGTCCTCCGACATCAGCCGGTAGAGCTCACCGGCCTGGAAGAAGTCGTCGTCCTTGGTGTGCGCGGGGGCCTCATGGGTGCCGACGTGGCCGGAGACGGCGAGCGGGGCGGACAGCGGCTGACCGGTCTGCACCGGGCCGCCGTAGGAGTTGGGCTCGTAGTTCTTGGCGTACCGGTCGTAGCCGTTGGTGGCCATCAGGCCGTCCCGGCCGTAGTTGTCGGCCTCGGTCGCCTTGGGGGCGTTCACCGGCAGCTGGGTGTGGTTGACGCCCAGGCGGTAGCGGTGCGCGTCGGCGTAGGCGAACAGCCGGCCCTGGAGCATCTTGTCCGGGGACGGGCCGATGCCCGGCACGAAGTTGTTCGGGGAGAACGCGGACTGCTCGACCTCGGCGAAGACGTTGTCGGGGTTGCGGTCCAGGACCAGGCGGCCGACGCGCTGCAGCGGGTAGTCCGCGTGCGGCCACACCTTCGTCAGGTCGAAGGGGTTGAAGCGATAGTGCGCCGCCTCGGCCGCCGGCATGATCTGCACGTACAGCGTCCAGGAGGGGTAGACGCCCCGCTCGATGGACTGCAGCAGATCGGTCTGGTGGCTGTTCGGGTCCGTGCCGGACAGCTCGGCGCCCTGCTCGGCGTCCAGGCAGCGGATGCCCTGGTTGGTCTTGAAGTGGTACTTGACGAAGAAGGCCTCGCCCTCGGCGTTCGTCCACTGGTAGGTGTGCGAGCCGTAGCCGTTCATGTGGCGGTAGGAGGCCGGGATGCCGCGGTCGCCCATCAGCCAGGTGACCTGGTGGGTGGCCTCGGGGGAGTGCGCCCAGAAGTCCCAGACGTTGTCCGGCTCCTGCTTGCCCGTGAAGGGGTCGCGCTTCTGCGAGTGGATGAAGTCGGGGAACTTGATGGGGTCCTTGATGAAGAACACCGGGGTGTTGTTGCCGACGAGGTCGTAGTTGCCCTCCTCGGTGTAGAACTTCAGCGCGAAGCCACGCGGGTCACGGGCCGCGTCAGGGCCGCCGAGGCTGTCGGCGACGGTCGAGAAGCGGATGAAGGTCTCGGTCCGCCTGCCGACGGTGTCGAGGAAGCCGGCCCGGGTGAAGGCGGTGACGTCGTCGGTCACCTCGAAGTAGCCGTACGCCCCGGAGCCACGGGCGTGCACGACGCGCTCCGGGATGCGCTCGCGGTTGAAGCGGGCGAGCTTCTCCAGCAGGTGCTGGTCCTGGAGCACGATCGGGCCGCCGACGCCGGCGGTGGCGGAGTTCTGGTTGTCGGCGACGGGGGCGCCAGCCTCCGTAGTGAGAAAGCGCGACGTCAGCGTGGGCTTCGACATGGTGACCTTCCGTACGAGAGCGCGGAAGTTGGCTTCCGCAAGTCGGAGCGTAAGAAGGGCTCCGACCAAACGTCAACAGTTTGTTGAAACAAACCCGAGGGGTGTCCAAAGGGGTTCCGGACGGCGGCCACGCCTGGGCGCGACAGGACAAGTGTCGGCGCGGCCGCCGCCCGGAAGCTGGGGGAAGCGGGTGCCGGAAGCCGGGCTCCGGTCCGCTTCCGGGGCGCCGGCTCAGCTGTGGGTGGTGTGTCCGGAGAGGCGTTCGACGCCGCGCAGGAGGGCGGAGTGGTCGAGGCCGCCGTCGCCTTGGTTGCGCAGGGCGGCGACGAGTTGGGC
>NZ_JBSFJF010000086.1:0-24599 GCF_053597915.1 Streptomyces sp. NPDC001219
GTGCCCGCCAGGTCGCGCATGTAGAACGCCTGGCGGTAGGTCTCGGGGCGGCCCACCGCGTCGATCACCACGTCGGCGCCGTGCCCGCCGGTGAGTGCCCGGACCGCCTCGACGGGGTCCGTACCACGGGAGTTGACGGTGTCGGTGGCGCCGAAGCGCTCGGCGGCGTCCAGCTTGCCGTCGTCGAGGTCGACGGCGATGACGCGGCGCGCCCCGGCCCGGGAGGCGCCCGCGATGGCGGCGTTGCCGACCCCGCCGCAGCCGATGACGGCGACGGTGTCCCCGCTGCCGACCCCGCCGGTGTGCACGGCGGCGCCGTACCCGGCCATCACCCCGCAGCCGATCAGCCCCGCGGCCTCCGGGCGCGCCGACGGATCGACCTTCACCGCCTGCCCGGCGGCGACCAGGGTCTTCTCGGCGAAGGCCCCGATGCCCAGGGCCGCCGTCAGCGCCGTGCCGTCCAACAGGGTCATCGGCTGGGCGGCGTTGCGGGAGTCGAAGCAGTACCACGGCCGGCCGCGGCGACAGGACCGGCACTGCCCGCACGGCGCCCGCCAGGCGAGCACCACGTAGTCACCGGGCGCCAGTTCCGTGACGTCGGGGCCGACCTCCTCGACCACCCCGGCCGCCTCACGGCCGAGCAGATAGGGGAAGTCCTCGCCGATCGCGCCGTCGCGGTAGTGCAGATCGGTGTGGCACACCCCGCAGGCCTGGACGGTCACGAGCACCTCGCCCGGACCCGGGTCGGGCACGAGGATCGGCAGCACCTCGACGGGGGCGCCCTTCTTGAGGGCGACGACGGCGCGGGCTTCGTGCGGCATGTCTCACTCCTAAAACGGCGCCTGCGGCGGCGGCAGGGCGGGTAGCACGCGTGCGGTGGCACGGAGTCCTGTGAGGGGTGGGAGCGGTGCGCTGTGCTGGGAGCGGGGACAGGGGCGGAGGGCGGTCCACCGCTGTCGCCGTGTTGCCTATAGTGCGCTTGGTTGCGCTATAGGAGACATGCTGGAAGTCCGTCAGGGATACGTCAAGGGGGGATTTTCCGCTACCCGTTCACCCCGCGTACCCCATCCGGCGGGACAGGTCGGCGGCCGCCTTCGCCGCCCGCTCGGCGAGCTCCGGCAGCAGCTGACGCTCCATCCGGTAGGCCGGACCGGAGAGGCCGATCGCGCCGATCACCGCGCCGTCGTGGGCCCGTACCGGTGCCGCCACCGCGTTCAGCCCGATCTCCAACTCCTCGCTGGTGCAGGCGAACCCGTCCTCCAGCGCGGCCGCCAGCTGCTCGCGCAGACCGGCCGCCGTGGTCAGGGTGTGCTCGGTGAACCGCGGCAGCTTGCGGGCCACCAGGGTGTCCCGGCGCGGGGCCGGCAGGTGGGCCAGCAGGACCTTGCCGCTGGCGGTGGCGTGCAGCGGGGTCCGGCGGCCCAGCCAGTTGTACGCGGTGACCGCGGCGGAGCCCCTGGCCTGCATGATGTTGACCGCCGCATCGCCGTCCAGCACCGCGATGTTGGCGGTCTCCCCGGTGTCGGCGGCGAGCGCCCGGCACACCGGCTGGCCCTCCTGGGAGATGTCCAGCCGGATCGCGGCGGCACCCGCCAGCCGCAGCACCCCGGCGCCCAGGTAGTACTTCCCGCGCTCCCGTTCCTGCTCCACCAGCCCGCGGTTCTCCAGCACCCCGAGAATCCGGAACGCGGTCGACTTGTGGACCCCCAGCTCCTCGGCGATCTCGGTCACCCCGGCCTCGCTCAGCTTCGCCAGGATCTCCAGCACGCTCACCGCGCGGTCCACGGACTGGACGGAACCCGCCCCGCCGCGCCGCTCCTCGGGCCGGTCGTCCGCCGTCTCGCTCGTGTTCGACATCGGTCTTCGTCTCACCACCGGTGGCCCCCGCGGGGCACGTCTGAGGGCATCTGCCGGGAAGCCCTTGACGGCCCGCTTCCCGGCTTGGATTCTGTTGCGCATCGCGCTCTGCGATGCGTTATTCAGAACACATGATACCGATCAGCGCGAGGGGGGCCAGATGATTCCCGTCTGCCGCATCGAGGACCTGCCCAAGGGCGAGTCCGTCCGCATCGAGATCGACGACGCCACACCGGCCATCGCGGTCTTCCACGCCGAGGACGGCGGCTACTACGCCGTCGACGACCTGTGCAGCCACCAGGACGCCTCGCTCTCCGAGGGCTTCGTCGAGGGCTGCTTCGTGGAATGCCCGCTGCACGCGGCCCTGTTCGACCTGCGCACCGGAGCGCCGGCCTGTCTGCCCGCCCGCCGGCCGGTGCGCACGCACCAGGTCGACGTCCTGGACGGCATGATTCACGTCCGGCCCGCCGTGCGGGAAGAGGCGGTGGCGTAGCCCCCCGCCGTTCACGCGGCCGCGCGGTCCGCCCCCGACGGGCCCTCCCGTGACTCCCGGCGCCGCGCCCGCCGCGCCCGGCGCCGCTCGCGGCGCAGCTCCCGGGCCGTACTGCTCGGCCGCGACTCCACCCCGTTGCGCTGTACCCACACCTGGCGGGTCACCCAGACGTCCAGTACGCCCCAGGTGGCCACCACGGTGCCGGCGACCGTGCTGAGCACCGCGGGGAACGCGAGCCAGGAGCCCGCCAGGGTGCTCAGGAACGCCACCATCGCCTGGACCAGGGTCAGTGCCACGATGATGACGGCACGCACGGCGGCGGTGCGTACCGGCTCCGCCATCCGCGGCCGGGCCGCCGGTTCCTCCCGCCACAACGGTCTTCTGCCGGTGTCCATGACCGCGTCACTCTCCCCGCACTCGCCCCACGTGTCCGGCCCGTTGGCGGCTGCCCGGATGTCACCGGTGCACTCCCTGGTGCCGTACTCCGTTCCTTCCCATGGTCACCTACCGAGCGCACACGGGGTTACCCGGGGTAGAGCAAAAACCGGCCAACCGACCGGGTTCCCTCCGGACACCGATGCCGGCGGCCGGTCCCGGAAACGCGGGCGGGTTGTCCGGGAATCAACCGACAACTCATGACGATCCCCCTCCGATACCGTCCCTGACCTCCGGAGAGGCCTTCGGCTCGGTCCCCCGACAGTAGTAGGCTCGCGCCGTTTGTTGACGGAACACCACCCCCGTGCGCCGGGGTTGACGTAGGGGAGGCCATGCGCTTTCGCGGGAAGTCGGTCCGCCGGAAGATCGTGGCGTTGCTGCTCGTACCGTTGGTGTCCCTGACGTCCTTGTGGGCGTTCACGACCTACCTCACCGGACGGGAGGCCGACCAGCTGCTGGACGTCGGCAACGTCGTACAGAAGCTGGGGTATCCGGTCGAGGGCGTCGTCCAGGCCGTGCAGAGTGAACGCCGGCAGAGCCTGCTGTACCTCGCCGACCGGCGCGGCGCCGACGCCCTCGGTGAGCTGCGCGCCCGCACCCGCGCCACCGACGAGGCCGTCACCCGGCTCCGTACCGACGCCGGCACCCGCGACGTCCGCGAGAACCTGAACGGCGAGGCCGGCAGCCGGCTGCGCAGCATCCTCAAGGGGCTGTCCGGACTCGGCTCGCTGCGCGCCCAGGTCGAGGACAACACCGTCTCCCGCGACGAGGCCCTGGAGGGCTACAACGCCCTCGTCGACCCCAGCTACGACTTCCTGTCCGCGCTCCACGCCCTGGAGAACGTGGAGATGGACAAGCAGGGCCGGGCGCTGGTCATCATCACCCGCGCCCGGGAGGCCGTCGCCCGTGAGGACGCGCTGATGTCCGCCGTGCTGGTCTCCGGCAGCATGAACAAGCGCGACCTGCGGGCGCTGTCCGACCACGTCGCCGAGCGCCGGGTCCTCTACGACACCGGCCTCGCCATGCTGCCCTCGAAGGACCGCGCCCTCTACGAGGACTACTGGCACTCCGCGAAGGCGCGCGAACTGACGTCCTACGAGGACCGGGTGATCGGCGCCGGCGCACAGGACGGACCGCGCAAGGTCAACGCCGAGCGCTGGGACACCGCGGCCAGGAAGGTCCTCGGCGACCTCCAGCGGATGGGCCGGGCCGCCGGTGACCGCTACCAGGAGCGGGTCGCACCCGTCGCCACGAACATCCTGCTCAAGGCCGCCATCGCCGGTGTCCTCGGCTTCCTCGCGCTGCTGGTCTCGGTCATCGTCTCGCTCCGGATCGGCCGCCGCCATGTGCGCGACCTCGTCCGGCTGCGCAAGGCCGCCCACGACGTCTCCGGCGTCCGGCTGCCGAGCGTGATGCGCCGGCTGGCGGCCGGCGAGCAGATCGACGTGGAGACCGAGGCGCCCCGGCTCGTCTTCGGGCAGGACGAGACCGGCCAGGTCGGCCAGGCGCTCAACACCCTTCAGCGGGCCGCGATCGAGGCCGCCGTCAAACAGGCCGAGATGCGCCGTGGCGTCTCCGAGGTGTTCGTCAACCTCGCCCGCCGCAGCCAGGTCCTGCTGCACCGCCAGCTGACCCTGCTGGACGCCATGGAGCGGCGCACCGAGAACACCGACGAACTCGCCGACCTCTTCCGGATCGACCACCTCACCACCCGTATGCGGCGGCATGCCGAGGGCCTGGTCATCCTCTCCGGCGCGGCACCCTCCCGGCAGTGGCGCAGGCCGATCCAGCTGATGGACGTGGTGCGCGCGGCGGTCGCCGAGGTGGAGGACTACGAGCGGATCGAGGTGCGCCGGATGCCGCGGCTCGCGGTGGACGGCCCCGCGGTGTCCGACCTCACGCATCTGATCGCCGAACTCCTGGAGAACGCCACGGTCTTCTCCCCGCCGCACACCGCCGTCCAGGTGCTCGGTGAGCGGGTCGCCAACGGCTACACCCTGGAGATCCACGACCGCGGTCTGGGCATGGCGTCCGACCTGCTGCTGGAGGCCAACCTCCGGCTCGCCGAGACCCCCGAGTTCGAACTGTCCGACACCGACCGGCTCGGGCTGTTCGTGGTCAGCCGGCTCGCCCAGCGGCAGGACGTACGGGTCTCCCTGCAGCCCTCGCCGTACGGCGGCACCACCGCCGTCGTCTTCCTCCCCGCCGCGCTCCTCACCGAGTCCTCCGACGGGGCCCGGGAGGACGACGACCGGGCCCCCGGCGGCTCCGTCGGCAACGAACTGGAGCACGCGGCGGGCAAGCTGGCCGCGCTGGCGCAGCTGCCGGTGCCGCGGCCCGAGCGGGAGCGGTCACCGGCCGTCATCGACGGACCGGTCGAACTGGAGGCGCCGCTCGGCCCGGACGAGCCGGGCCCCGACGACGAGGACGGCATCTTCCGGAAGCGGGACCGCGGCCGCGGCGCGAAGGGCCCCGCCGCCGCACCGGGCGGCCCGTCCTCCGCACCGCGCGGGATCGCCCCCGTGCCGGAGGACGAGCAGCACCAGCAGACCCGGGACCAGGCGCCCGGCGGGCCGCCCCCGCTGCCGCGCCGCCGCCGCCCGCCGGTGCTGGTCGCCGACCACGGCAGGACGGTGGACGACCGCGACGCACCGCGGAAGCGGAGTGCCGAGCGTGCCGGGGCCGAGGGCTCCGGCGGGGAGCGCGCCGCGGACCGGCCGTCGGCCTCCGCCGCACGGCAGGACCCCGCGCCGGACGCCCCGCACCCCGCCGGGGGAGTGGACGCGCCCGCGCCGACCACGTCCACGGGACTGCCCCGCCGGGTACGGCAGGCCAGCCTGGCGCCCCAGCTCAGGACCGACCCCGCCGAACCGGCCGAGGAGCGGCGGAGTTCCGCTCCGGCCGCCGACGACCGGGACGCCGAGGCGGTACGCGCCCGGATGGCCTCGCTCCAGCGCGGCTGGCAGCGCGGCCGGCGCGACAACGCCGAGGACCCGCACGGGACCGGCACGCCACCGCGGGGCGAGGACCCCACCGCGGACACCACAGGCCCGGACGCCACAGGCCCGGACGCCCGCGACGCCGCCGCACAGGACGACGGCGCCACGGGCAGCACAGCACCAGGAACCACATCGGGAGGGGACGGTCCATGACCGCACCGAAGGCAGCAGCTTCCACCGCATCGGTCTCGGCGAAGGGAGCCGGCGAGCTGAACTGGCTCCTGGACGAACTGGTCGAGCGCGTCGGCTCCATCCGCAAGGCGCTCATCCTCTCCAGCGACGGGCTGGCCACCGGAGCCTCGAAGGACCTGACCCGCGAGGACGGCGAGCACCTGGCCGCGGTCGCCTCCGGCTTCCACAGCCTCGCCAAGGGCGTCGGCCGGCACTTCGACGCCGGCCACGTCCGCCAGACCATGGTCGAGCTGGACGACGCGTTCCTGTTCGTCAGCGCGGCCGGCGACGGCAGCTGCCTGGCCGTGCTGGCCGATGCGGACTCCGATGTCGGGCTGATCGCCTACGAGATGACGCTGCTGGTCAAGCGCGTGGGCGCACACCTGGGCACCGCGCCCCGGTCCGGCCTGACCCCCTGAGCGCGACGATGGTGACGCCATGAGCGAGCGCGGCGAGCTCCTCGTGCGACGGTGCGCGCCCCGCGGACGCGGGGCCGGAAGCGGCGAGGTCGCGGCATGAGCGAGCAGGACGGCCGGACGGCGCGGGACCGGGACGCGGCCCGCTGGTTCGACGACGACGCGGGCCCGGTCGTCCGGCCGTACGCGATGACGCGCGGGCGCACCCGTACGGCGGCGGAGGGGCGCCTCGATCTGATCGCGCTGGTGATCGCCGAGAGCCGCGCCGAGGACGCGGTCGACGACCAGATGCTGTCGCCGGAGCATGTCGAGATCATCGGCCTGTGCCGGGAGGAGCCGCTGTCGGTCGCCGAGCTGGCGGCCGAACTCGATCTGCCCGTCGGCGTCGTACGGGTCCTGATCGGGGATCTGCTCGACGCGGAGCTGGTCCATGTCAGCAGGCCGGTGCCCCCGGCCGAGCTGCCCGACGAGAAGGTGCTGCGCGAGGTGATCGACGGCCTGCGCGCGCTGTGACCCGCCGGGCGGCCCGGCCGGCGCCGGAACCGCCGCGGCCGGGAGCCTTTGTTGAGCAACGCTCAACGGCGTACGGTGCCAGGTGAGCGATCGTCAAAAGAAGGAGATCCGCCGCCATGGCACCGGACGCGACCCCGGCACCCTTCGACATCCTGGAGATCCAGGTCGGCCCGCACACCTACGACGCACTGGCCTGCGGGCCCGCCGACGGGGAGTTCGTGCTGCTGCTGCACGGCTGGCCCGAGTTCGCCGACTCCTGGAGCGCCGTGCTCACCGCCCTGGGCGCCGCCGGCTACCGCGCCGTCGCCGTCGACCAGCGGGGCTACTCGCCGCGCGCCCGCCCGCCCCGGATCGCCGACTACGCGGTGCCCGAACTCGTCGCCGACGCCCTCGCGTTCGCCGACTCCCAGGGCGCGGACCGCTTCCACCTCGTCTCGCACGACTGGGGCGGCATGGTCGCCTGGGCGGTGGCCGGCGCCCACCCCGAGCGGCTGAAGTCCCTGACCGTGCTGGCCACTCCGCACCCGGACGCGCTCAACCGCGCCGCCGCCGAGGACTCCACCCAGCACCACATGCTCGACTACGTCCGCTTCTTCCGCCGTGACGACGGCGCCGCGGAAGCCGCCCTGCTCGCCGACGACGCCGCCCGGCTGCGCGCCACGTACGGCGGCAAGGTCCCCGCCGCCCTGGTCGACGGCAACGTCCGCCGGCTCTCCGCGCCGGGAGCGCTCACCGCCACGCTGAACTGGTACCGCGCCCCCGAGTCGGTCATCTCGGTCCCGGCCGGCCGGATCGCCGTCCCCACCCTCTTCCTGTGGGGCAGCGACGACGTCGCCCTGGGCCGCGGCGCGGCCGAGTCCACCGGCGCATGGGTGGACGGCCCCTACCGCTTCGAGGCCCTGGAGGGAGCCAGCCACTGGCTGCCCGAGGAGGTCCCCGCCCTCGTCACGCCGCCGATCCTGGAGCACCTCGGACAGTACGCCTGACGCCGGTGGGGCCGGGACGCCGCCGCCGTCCCGGCCCCGCCGTAAACTGCGGGCATGTCCGGCAAGCGCACCACCCGCCTCACCCCCGACCAGCGCAGGGAGCAGCTGGTCGGGATCGGCCTGGAGATGCTCGCCGACCGCTCCCTGGACGAGCTGTCCACCGACGAGGTCGCCCGCCGGGCCGGGATCTCCCGCGGGCTGCTCTTCCACTACTTCGACTCCAAGCGCGACTTCTACCGCGCGGTGGTCAGCGCCGCGTGCGACCGCTTCAGCGCCGCGACGGAACCGGACGGCTCCCTGGAGCCGGTCGCCTGGATGCGGGCCTTCATCGCCGGGTTCGTGGCCTACGTCCTGGAACACCGTCAGGTGTACCTCGCGCTGGTACGGGGCGCCGCCGGCAGCCACCCCGCGGTCACCGACATCGTCGGCGCGACCCGGGAGACGCTCGCCCGGCGGGTGCACGACGGCCGGCGGCGGCTCGGGATGCCGGACGCCCCGCGGCTCGCACTCGCCTCCCGCGCCTGGATGGCGTTCGCCGAGGAGGCGGTCGTCAACTGGCCCGCCGAGGAACCCGGCGCCCAGGACGAGCTGTGCGCTTTCATCGAATCGAGCTTTGTACGCCTGCTGGGACTGCTCGACGGGCCCGGCGTCCTCACCGCGCGCTGACCGCCCGCCACCGGGCCGGACCGCCGCCAACCGCCACCGTCACCGCCCATTTGGGCAGGTTGGCGCCCTCTGCCCGGCGGCGTCTCACAAGCGTGACACAACTCAAGTGGGCGCCGTGCTGAGCACGTTGTACCGTTCCCTTGCACCTGCTGCCCCGTGCGCCGGGGCTCGGGTATCAAGCGTGAGCTCCACCCGTATACACGGCAATTCAGGAGAAGAATCCCATGGCCTTCGGGCGTTCCGACCGCCGTCGGCGGTCCGCCGCCGAACCGGTGACGCTCAAGATCCTGGTCGCGGGCGGCTTCGGGGTCGGCAAGACCACCCTGGTCGGCGCCGTCAGCGAGATCAAGCCGCTGCGCACCGAGGAACGGCTCACCGAGGCGGGCCGGCCGGTCGACGACCTCGACGGGGTGGAGGCCAAGACCACCACCACCGTCGCGATGGACTTCGGCCGGATCACCGTCAACGAGGAACTGGTCCTCTATCTCTTCGGCACCCCGGGCCAGGACCGCTTCTGGTTCCTGTGGGACGAGCTGGCGCGCGGCGCGCTCGGCGCGGTGGTGCTCGCCGACACCCGCCGCCTCGCGGACAGTTTCTCCGCGATCGACTACTTCGAACGGCGCGGACTGCCCTTCACCGTCGCCGTCAACTGCTTCGACGGCGCCGACCGCTATCCGCCGCAGGCCGTACGGGACGCCCTGGACCTGGACCCCCAGGTGCCGGTGGTGCTGTGCGACGCCCGGATCAAGGACTCCGCGCGCGATGTGCTGGTCTCGGTCGTCGAGCACGCGATGCGCACCGGCGCCCGGCGGCGGGAGCCCGCGCTGCCCTGACCGGGGACGGAAGACGGCCGGTACCCCGCCGTCCGGGGCACCGGCCGCGCCTCGTGGCGCCGCGGCGCTACGAGGCCGCCGAACCGTCCTCGGCCAGCCAGCCCAGGCTCCGCTCCACGGCCTTGCGCCAGTTGGCGAACTCCCGGTCGCGGGACGGACCGTCCATCCGCGGCGTCCACTCGGTGTCACGCTGCCAGTGACCGCGCAGTTCGTCCAGGTCCTGCCAGACACCGGTCGCCAGACCCGCCGCGTACGCCGCGCCCAGACAGGTGGTCTCCGAGATCACCGGGCGGATCACCGGGACCCCCAGCACATCCGCCTGGTGCTGCATCAGCAGCTTGTTGGCGGTCATCCCGCCGTCCACCTTCAGCTGGGTGATCCGCACCCCCGAGTCCTGGTACATCGCGTCCACGACCTCCCGGGTCTGCCAGCTGGTCGCCTCCAGTACGGCGCGCGCCAGATGCGCCTTGGTGACGAAGCCGGTCAGGCCCGTGATGACACCGCGCGCGTCGGAGCGCCAGTACGGCGCGAAGAGACCGGAGAAGGCCGGCACGACATACGCCCCGCCGTTGTCGGGGACGCTCGCCGCCAGCGGCTCGATCTCGTCGGCCGAGGCGATGATGCCCAGCTGGTCGCGGAACCACTGCACCAGGGCACCCGTGATGGCGATGGACCCCTCCAGGCAGTAGACCGGCGCCTCCCCGCCGAGCTGGTAGCCCATCGTCGTCAGCAGCCCGCTCTTGGACGGGACCGGGCGGTTGCCGGTGTTCAGCAGCAGGAACGATCCGGTGCCGTAGGTGTTCTTGGCCTCGCCGACGCCGTAACAGGTCTGGCCGAACACGGCCGCCTGCTGGTCGCCGAGCGCGGACGCCACCGGCACCCCGTGCAGCTGCCCCACCGCCGTGCCGTACACCTCGGCCGACGACCGGATCTCCGGCAGGATCGCCTCCGGCACGTTCATCGCCGACAGGATCGCCGGGTCCCACTGGAGCGTGGAGAGGTTCATCAGCATGGTGCGGCCCGCGTTGGTCACGTCCGTGACATGCACGCCGCCGTCGACGCCGCCGGTCAGATTCCAGATCAGCCAGGAGTCGATGGTGCCGAAGGCGATCTCCCCCCGCTCGGCACGCGCCCGCAGCCCCGGCACCTCGTCCAGCAGCCAGGCCGCCTTCGGCCCGGAGAAGTAGCTGGCCAGCGGAAGCCCGGTGGCCTCACGGAAGCGGTCCTGGCCGTCCGTGCCGCCCAGTTCCGCACACAGCTGGGAGGTACGGGTGTCCTGCCAGACGATCGCGTGGTGCACCGGCCGGCCGGTGGCCCGGTCCCACAGGACCGTGGTCTCCCGCTGGTTCGTGATGCCCAGCGCACTGAGCTGGTCAGCGCGCAGCCCCGCCTTCGTGAGCGCACCGGCCACCACCGCCTGCACCTTCGTCCAGATCTCGGTGGCGTCGTGCTCCACCCAGCCCGGTTTGGGGAAGATCTGCCGGTGCTCGCGCTGGTCGACGGCGACGATCGCCCCGCCGTGGTCGAAGATGATGCAGCGGCTCGACGTGGTGCCCTGATCGATCGCGGCCACGTACTTCTCGGTCGTCCCGGTTCGCTCCGTCATACCGTCACGCCTCCTGAGGTCCTGGTGAGTGGGTGCGGGGGAGCGGGGCGGGCCGGAGGCCACGCCCCGCTCCCGGCCGGGTCAGAAAGCCGCCTGGTACACCAGACCGGACAGCACCGCGCCGATCAGCGGACCGGCCACCGGAATCCAGGAGTAACCCCAGTCGGAGGAGCCCTTGTTGGGGATCGGCAGCAGGGCGTGTGCCAGCCGCGGCCCGAGGTCACGGGCGGGGTTGATGGCATAGCCGGTGGGCCCGCCCAGCGACAGCCCGATGCCGACCACCAGCAGCGCGACGAGCAGCACATTGATCCCGGAGCCGTAGATCCCCGCGTGCGCGCCGGGGATCTGGCCGATGCCGATGCCCTTGTTCTGGCCGAAGAACAGCAGCGGCAGCACCAGGGCGACGGTGGCGATGACCTCGGTCACCAGGTTGGCGGCCGACTTGCGGATCTCCGGGCCGGTGGCGAAGATCCCCAGCGTCGGCTGGGCCTTGCTCTGCTCGGCGTTGGCGGCGAACTGCGCGTAATACAGGGCCCAGGCCAGCACCGCCCCGATCACCGCGCCCACCATCTGCGCCAGGACGTACAGCGGCACCTTCGACCACTCGGTGCCGCCCGCGATCGCCGAGCCCAGTGTCACCGCGGGGTTGAGATGCCCGCCGGACAGCGGCGCCGCGGTGTAGGCGCCGGCCAGTACGGCCATGCCCCAGCCGAAGGCGATCACGACCCAGCCGGCGCCCTTCGCCTTGGAGTGGTGCAGCGTGACGGCGGCGCACACGCCGGCGCCGAAGAGTATGAGTATCGCGGTGCCGATCACTTCACCGGCGATGATGTCCCCATTGGAATACATGGCGGCTCCTTGTCCCTCGCCCGGGGACGTCCCCCGGTCCTCCGTGCAGGGTGCGTGCCACCGGCGGGCAGCGGACAGCCGCTGCCACCCGGGGTGCCTGAGTGCGGCGATGCCGCCCGGCATCCGGAAGTGTTCACCGGTGGTGAGGGGGCGTCAAGGTCGCGTACAGCACCGGATGTTGGGGAGGCAGGAGGCAGGAGGCAGGAGGCAGGAGGTGCCGGGCCCGTGGTCGTCCGTACGCGCTTCCCGTGGCGGCGCCCGCGGGCGGGCCGCGACCGTACGGCCGGGGCGCCGCCGGGGCCGGGGCCTCACACCCCTCGGTGCGCGACCGCGCTCACCGCACCACGACCACGGCCGACCCGTGTCCGAACAGCCCCTGATTGGCGGTCACTCCCACCCGGGCGCCCGGTACCTGGCGTGCGCCCGCCCGCCCCCGCAACTGCCAGGTCAGCTCGCAGACCTGGGCGATGGCCTGGGCCGGCACCGCCTCGCCGAACGAGGCCAGACCGCCGCTGGTGTTGACGGGCAGCCGCCCGCCCGGCGCCGTCGCACCGTCCCGCAGCAGCTTCGCCCCCTCACCGGCGCCACACAGCCCCAGATCCTCGTACCACTCCAACTCCAGAGCGGTGGACAGGTCGTAGACCTCGGCCAGTGAGAGGTCCTCGGGGCCGATCCCGGCCTCCTCGTAAGCGGCACGCGCGATCGACGCCCGGAAACCGGTCTCCGGCTCCGGCACGGCCGCCGCCGAGTCGGTGGCGATGTCCGGCAGGTCCAGGACGGTCCGCGGATAGTGCGGGGTGGCCGTGGAGACCGCACGGATGCGGACCGGGTCCGCGACACCGTGCCGGCGCGCGAAGTCCATGCTGGTCAGGACGAGTGCCGCGGCGCCGTCGGAGGTGGCGCAGATGTCCAGCAGCCGCAGCGGATCGGCGACCACGGCGGACGCCGCGACCTCCTCCGCGGTGACCCGCTTGCGGTAACGGGCGTACGGATTGGCCGCGCCGGCCGCCGCGTTCTTGACCTTCACCCGGGCGAAGTCGTCGGTCGTGTCGCCGTACCGGACCATCCGGCGGCGTGCGTAGAGCCCGAAGTACGCGGGGTTGGTGGCGCCCAGCACCCGGAACCGCAGCCAGTCCGGGTCATCGGGCCGCTCGCCGCCCGCCGGGGCGAAGAACCCCTTGGGCGCGGCGTCGGCGCCCACCACCAGCGCCACGTCGGCCATCCCGGACAGGATCTGCGCCCGCGCGGTGCCGATGGCCTGGGCACCCGACGCGCAGGCCGCATAGACGCTGGTCACCCGCGCACCCTGCCAGCCCAGGGCCTTGGCGAAGGTCGCGCCCGCCACATACCCGGGGTAGCCGCCGCGCACCGTGTCCGCGCCGACCACGCTCTGCACGGCGCGCCAGTCGATCCCGGCGTCCGCGAGGGCGTCCCTGGCCGCCTTCGTCCCGTACTCGACGAAGCTGCGCCCCCACTTGCCCCAGGGATGCATACCGGCGCCGAGCACCGCGACGTCGCCGTCGGCGGGGCTGTGGTGGTGGGCGGGGAGATGTGGGCTCCTATGGGGCCGCCGCCCACCCACGGGGTTGTTTTTTTCCCCGCCGCCCACCCCCCTTCGGGGGGTGGGCGGGTGTAGCGAAGCGGACACCGCCCGCCCCCTGCCCCCACCCTCGTTCCCGCCCCCGCCCCCGCCCTCCACCAACCCCCACCGCCACGTCGTCCAGCTGTGCCGCTCGTCCTCGTACAGCACCCCCGGCACCAACTCGACCTCCGTCCCCACACGAAGATCGGCGGCGCGGACACCGGGCGCCGCCTGACCGAGGACCACCATCCGTTCCTCGGTCAGCTCCACGGCGAGCAGGAGGTACGGCTGCCACGCGGCGTCCGGATCGGAGACGTACGGGGCGGGCGGGCGATAGCGGGCATCGGTGTACGACCACACCGTGCCGCGCCGGGACAGCGGCACCTCCGCCAACTCCGTGCCCCCGCACCCGGGGTTGCGGCAGAAGGCGTCCTCACGGGGGAAGAACACCGCGCCACAGTCCCGGCACCGGGTCCCCAGCAGCCGGAAGTCCGCCGCGTCCTGGTCGAACCACCCCGGCACCACAGGCTTCCGCGTACGTGCCACAGCCCCTCCTCCACCACGACCACCGGTCACGCATCTGACGGAACGTCAGGAGTGTGGCATGCGGCTGCCTGAGGTGGAAGCCCGGTGCGGGCGTGGGGGATCAAGCCGTGCGGGGGAGTGTGCGCGATCGAAGGCGCCCGGTCCGGTGGCAGCGGGGCCGCCGGGCCCGCCCGTGCGTATTGACGGTGTCCCTCGCGGGGTGGTGCCCGGACGGGATGCGCCTACCGCGGGAGCGCGCCCACCTCGAACCGCTCGCTTCGTACGGCGTCCGCGGGTGCGACCCGCGGACGCCCGTTGTCGCCGTCGCCTACCTCCCCTTCGCCCACCTCCCGAGGCCCGGGGCGACGACGATGCCTCGTCCGCGCCTGGGCCCCGGTCGCTGGCCTCGATCTCGACGGCTGCGGCGGCGCTCTCCCGGAGAGAATGTCGCCCGGACGGAGGACGGGCACGGATTCGTCGAACCGGACGCGGCCCGGCGGCGTCCCCCAGAACAGGGTCCGGGGCACGGGATCGACGGGGGTGATGCCGTGCCCCGGCCCGCGGGCGCCCCGGCCCGACACAGGCGCGCTGCGCCTCGCCACGGCTACCGCACTCCGGACGGCTCCCCGGACGCCTCCCGGTCGCGGAACCCGGTGGCCTCGCCACCAACAGGCGCTCGCCGAACGGCTGTTGCCAACCCACCCGGACCGGCGGCAGAGCCTCCAGCGACCCACACGCCCGGACCGACGCCCTCTCTGACGTCCCGTCGGCGCGCGCCCCCCCCGGACGCCCTACGGGCCGATCGCGGGCAAGAAGATGGCCCCGCCCATCAGTGCCGCCCCGGCAACCGCCCCCCTATAGGAAAGTCGAAGTAGGTCTCAGGAAAGGTCTCCGGCGTGAAGGTGTAGTGCCACCACTCGTTCGGGTAGTTGACGAATCCGGCGCGCTCCAGGCCGTCCTTCAGCAGCAGACGGTGGGCCCGCTGACGGCCCGTGATCCGTGGGTCGAGGGTGTGCGCCAGGGTGTCGAAACAGTCGAAGCCGGTCCCCATGTCCAGCGAATTGTCCGGGAAGCGGGCCGCCTTCGGGCCGTAACACGGCGCCAGCGGCTCCCCGGGGACGTACGGCCGGGTCGGCAGCGCGGGCAGCCGCACCAGTGTCAGATCGACGGTGCTGCCGCGGCTGTGCCCGGACTTCTCCGCGATGTAGCCGTCCCGGAAGAGCGTCGACTTGTCGACCCGCGGATAGAACTCGCCCTTCATCCGCTGGTCGCCGAGGTCCTTGGCCCAGGACACGAAGTGGTCCACGGCGCGCTGCGGGCGGTAGCAGTCATAGACCTTGAGGGAGTAGCCGCGGCGCAGGAACGAGCGCTGCGCCCGGTGCAGAGCCCGCGCCGCGTCCCGGGTCAGCAGACACCGCGGAGCCCGATAGCCGGTCACCGGCACCCCCATGAAGTTGTGCGGGGTGACGTAGCGCATCTCCTGGATGATCGTCGGGTCCACACTGCGCAGCGCGACGAACTCCCGCGGCATCGTGGGCTCGTGGACGGCAGGCGACGACGGCGCCGACGCCGGGCGGACGGGGGCGGCCGCCGCGCCCGGAGCGAGTGCGGGGACGGCGATCAGGGCGGCGGCAGCGGCGGCAAGGCCGCGCAGGGCGGCAGGGAGTCTCGGCATGGCCCCCGTCTACCAGGCCCGACAGCCGAAGGGGAAGCCCCGCCACCCTGCCAACCCACCGCCAACCAGCACCAACCCACCGCCAACCAGCACCAACCCACCGCCACCACAGCCCATTCGGCCCGCACAGCCCCAGCGACCCGGCCCCAACGCCCGCCCCCGACTCCCCGGCCCCGGCGACCCGCCCCAAACGCCCGCCCCCAACGCCCCCACCCCGCTACCCGTCCGCCCCGTCCGCCCCGTCCGCCCCGTCCGGCCCATCCACCCCCTCCGCCAGCCCCCGCACCCGCACCCGATACCCCACCGAGCCCCCGTCCCGCCGCTCCACGACCACCCGGCCGCCCGACCACCGCGAGGTGAAGCGCTCCACCGTCGGCCGCTGCCAGCCGTCCCCGGTGTCCGGCACCACCAGCCCACTGCCCCCGCGTCCGGCGGCCGGCGCCCACGCCTCCAGCTCCGTGCCGCCGTCCGCCCCCGCCACCGGCAGCACCGCACCGGCCCGCGCCAGCACCGGAATCCGCGACAGCGGCGCCTCCACCCACACCTGCCCGGGACCGTCATAGGCCCGCCCGGTCGCCGTGTCGTACCAGCGGCCGCGCGGCAGCCGCACCGGCCGCCGGGTCACCCCCGCCGCCAGCACCGGCGCCACCAGCAGCGCGTCCCCCAGCAGAAAGGCGTCCTCGCAGTCCCGTAGTGCCCGGTCCCGCGGCGCGCTCCACCACAGCGGCCGGACATACGGCGCTCCGGCCAGCCGTGCCAGCTGCCCCAGCGTCCCGAAGTACGGCAGCAGCCGCCGCCGTTCACGCAGTGCCGTACGGGCGTGGTCGAGCACCTCGCTCCCGTATTCCCAGGGCTCCCGCCGCCCCGCCCCGAGGGCCGAGTGGGTACGGAACAGCGGCATGAAGGAGCCCAGCTGGAACCAGCGCAGATACAGCTCCGGGGACGGCACCCCGGAGAACCCGCCGACATCGGGACCGCTGTACGGCACCCCGCACAGCCCCAGCCCCAGCACCAGCGACAGCGACGCCCGCAGTCCCGGCCAGCCCGTCGCCACATCGCCCGACCAGCTGCCGCCGTAACGCTGCATCCCGGCCCAGCCCGCCCGTGAGAAGAGGAACGGACGCCCGCCCGGCCGCAGTTCGCACAGCCCCTCGAAGCCGGCCCGGGCCATGGCCAGGCCGTAGACGTTGTGCGCCTCCCGGTGGTCGCCGCCCCGCCCCTCCAGCGCATGCCGTGCCGAGCGCGGCAGGGTCCCCTCCCCGAACGCGGCGAAGGAGACCGGTTCGTTCATGTCGTGCCAGAACCCCGAGAAGCCCTGGGCCAGCCGCTCCGCGTACTGCGCGCCCCACCACTTACGCACCCGCGCATCGGTGAAATCCGGGTACACCGACTCCCCCGGCCACACCACCCCGCGCACCTCGCGCCCCCGCGCGTCCCGTACGAAGGCGTCCGCCGCCGCCCCGCCCTCGTAGACCGCGTCGCCCGGCTCGGCCTTCACCGCCGGGTCCACGATCGACACCAGCCGCACCCCGTCGGCGCGCAGGTCCCGGGCCAGCCCCGGAAGATCCGGGTAGCGCTCCTTGTCGACCGTGAAGACCCGGTGCCGGTCGAAGTGATCGATGTCCAAATGGACAGCGGACAGCGGAAGTTCGCGCTCCTGGTAGCCGGCCACCACCCGGCGCACCTCGGCCTCCCCGCCGAACCCCCAACGGGCGTGCTGATACCCCAGCGCCCACTGGGGCGGCAGCGCGGGCGCACCGGTCAGCGCCGTCCAGACCTGGAGCACCCGGGCCGGGGTCCCGGCCAGCACCCAGTAGCGCAGCGGCCCGCCGTCCATCCGCAGTTCGGAGGTGCCCGGCCGGTCATGCCCCGAGCCCGCCCCCTCCGCGCCCTCGCGCAGCGTGACCCGGCCGTCGAAGGAGTTGTCGTGGAAGACCAGATGGGTACCGGCGTCCGCCACCACCAGCTGCACCGGCATCGTCAGCGACAGCGGATCGTCACCCGGCGCGAAGGCCCCGCCCGGGTCGGTGTTCCACAGCCGGTACGCGCCGTCCCGCAGCCGGGGCCCGTGCGCCCGGCCGCCCAGCCCGAAGAACCGGCCGTCGGCGGCCACTTCCGAGCGCTGCACCCAGCGCGAGACCCCGGACACCTCCGGCTGCCCGGCCCGCCCGTCCGCCCCGGCCTCGCCCGCCCGGTCCCACCAGCGCGGCGGCAACTCCCGCCGCAGCACCGCCCCGCCGGGCGTCCGCACCTCCACCGCGCCGTGCCGGGACACCACCACCAGCACCCGCTCGGAGACCACCCGCCAGCCGCCCTCCGTGTCGGGCTCCAGCACCGCCCGCGCGTCCACCTCCGGACACGCCCCGGCCAGCGCGTACGACGGCTCCGGCTCGGCACCGTCCCAGCCGCAGAACACCGCGCCGCCCGCGGCCACCCGCACCCGCAGCGACGAGCGGGCGAACCGGATGACCCCGCCGCCTGGCTGCGGCTCCGCGCTCCGCGCCGGCCCCGGCACCCGCGCCCGTTCCGCGCCGGGCCGCGGCAGCGCCCGGGCGTCGGCTCTCCGCGCCCGCCATGCCGCGCGCACGGACCGCAGCCCCTGCGCCGGCCCCACCGCCCTGATCACCCGCACCGACCGCACCAGATCCCGCCCGTCCATACCGCTCAGCCTCCCATTGACGAGCGGGTCCGGGGGAACCGTTCAACTGCCGTTCACCTGCGCGGTGTCACGCTCGGCCACCTTCGGGCCCGAGGCCCGTCCCGCCACGGCCGAATCCCGCCAAGGGTCCCGGCCCCCGCCCCGCGCCCCATGCCGCCACCACATCCGCCACCCCCTGAATGTGGGCGGCCCACCCTGGTGCACAAGTCGATCACATGGCATCGTCCAGGAAAGCCGTGTCACGCGCACACGCCCACCCACTGGGCCGGGGGACCCCCACCACCGTGCGCGCCCGACGCCCACGACGCGTATCGCCCGGGAGCCGCATCATGACCACCGCACCGCCGTCCGCCCACCAGCCGGAACCGCTCTGGCAGCCAGGCCCGGACCGCATCGCCGGCGCACAGGTCACCCGCTTCCACACCTGGGCCGCCGCCCACCACGGCGCGCCCGCCCCCACCCCCGGCGACCCCGCGAAGAGCTACGCCGACCTGCACCGCTGGTCCGTCAGCGAGCTGCCCGCCTTCTGGCAGGCCACCGCCGAGTGGTTCGACGTCCGCTTCACCACCCCGTACGAGACCGTCCTCGCCGACCCCGCGATGCCCGGCGCCCGCTGGTTCCCCGGCGCCACCCTCAACTACGCCGAGCACGCCCTGCGCGCCGCCGAGGACCCGGCCCGCGCCGGCGCGCCCGCGCTGCTGTACGTCGACGAGACCCATGAGCCCACTCCGGTCACCTGGACGGACCTCCGCGCCCAGGTCGGCTCACTGGCCGCCGAACTCCGCCGCCTCGGCGTCCGCCCCGGCGACCGCGTCAGCGCCTATGTCCCCAACATCCCGCAGGCCGTCGTCGCACTCCTCGCCACCGCCGCGGTCGGCGCCGTATGGACCTCCTGCGCCCCCGACTTCGGCGCCCGCAGTGTGCTGGACCGCTTCCAGCAGATCGAGCCCGTCGTCCTGTTCACCGTCGACGGCTACCGCTACGGCGGCAAGGAACACGACCGCCGCGACACCGTCGCCGAACTCCGCAACGAACTGCCCACCCTGCGCGCCGTCGTCCACATCCCGCTGCTCGGCACCCCCGCCCCCGAAGGCGCCGTGAACTGGTCGGACCTGACCTCGAACGACACCGAACCGGTCTTCGAGCAGGTCCCGTTCGACCACCCGCTGTGGGTTCTGTACTCCTCCGGCACCACCGGCCTGCCCAAGGCCATCGTCCAGTCGCAGGGCGGCATCCTGCTCGAACACCTCAAGCAGACCGGCCTGCACTGCGACCTCGGCCCCGACGACCGGTTCTTCTGGTACACCTCCACCGGCTGGATGATGTGGAACTTCCTCGTCGCCGGCCTCCTGGTGGGCTCCACGATCGTGCTCTACGACGGCAGCCCCGGCCACCCCGACGTCTCCGCCCAGTGGCGGGTCGCCGAAACCACCCGCGCCACCGTCTTCGGCACCTCCGCCGCCTACGTCATGGCCTGCCGCAAGGCCGGCCTCCACCCGGCCCGCGACCTCGACCTCTCCGCCATCACCTGCGTCGCCACCACCGGCTCCCCGCTCCCGCCGGACGGCTTCCGCTGGCTGCACGACAGCTTCGCGGAGGGCGGCACCGACCTGTGGACCGCCTCCGTCAGCGGCGGCACCGACGTCTGCAGCTGCTTCGCCGGCGCCGTCCCCACCCTCCCCGTCCACATCGGCGAACTCCAGGCCCCCTGCCTCGGCACCGACCTGCAGGCCTGGGACCCCCAAGGCAAGCCCGTCATCGACGAGGTCGGCGAACTCGTCGTCACCACCCCCATGCCGTCCATGCCCACCCGCTTCTGGAACGACCCCGACGGCACCCGCTACCACGACAGCTACTTCGACATGTACCCCGGAGTCTGGCGGCACGGCGACTGGATCACCGTCACCCCCCGCGGCAGCGTCGTCATCCACGGCCGCTCCGACTCCACCCTCAACCGCCAAGGTGTCCGGATGGGCTCCGCCGACATCTACGAGGCCGTCGAACGGCTCCCCGAGATCCGCGAATCCCTCGTCATCGGCCTGGAACTCCCCGACGGCGGCTACTGGATGCCGCTCTTCGTCCACCTGGCCCCGGGCGCCACCCTCGACGACGCCCTCCGCGACCGCATCAAGCGCACCATCCGCGAACAGCTCTCCCCGCGGCACGTCCCCGACGACATCATCGAAGCCCCCGGCGTCCCGCACACCCTCACCGGCAAACGCATCGAGGTCCCGGTCAAACGCCTCCTCCAGGGCACCCCCCTCGAAAAGGCCGTCAACCCCGGCTCCGTCGACAACCTCGAACTGCTCCGCTTCTACGAGCAGGTGGCCCGCGACCACGCCACCGACCGCACGCGGTAGACCCGCCCGGCGCCGGACCACCGCAGGCCCGCACGGCCCCGGTCCGGCGCCCGGCCGCATTGTCAGACCCCCCGATTACTCTCAGTGACAAGTGGCGTCCGGCCGGCGCACCGCTCCGCGCCGGACGCATCTCACCAGGGGGGAACCATGACATCCACATCCAGGTACACCGACCGCTCCGCCGCCCACCGCAGGCTCCGCCGCGAAGTCCCCAGCGCCGCCGCCGTCCTCGCCGACGAGCAGGACTTCCAGGCCATGAGCCGCTACCACACCTTCCCGTTCGACGACCACCGCAGCTACCTCCGCCAGATGGAGCACCTGCTGCGCACCCTCGCCTCCCAGGGCGTGCTCACGACCGTCAGCCTCTTCGACCCCGCCGCCTACGAGAAGTACTGCACCGACCTCGCCCTCGAACCCGACCGCCCCGACAGCCGCAGCCGCTACACCGCCGAAGTGGCCCGCACCGGCGCGACCCTGACCTACCAGGGCGAACCCCTGAGCCGGCTGCTCCCGCTGCTCGTCGAGGAAGCCGGCCGCCAGGCGACCTGGGACCACGCCTCCGCCGTCCTCGCCCGCGCCGGCGACTGCGCGGAGTGCGGCGACGACCTCGCCCACGCCGCCTTCGCCCGCGCCACCCTCGCCGTCCAGCAGCTCCTCGCCTCCCTCGGCAGCGGCAGCCACCACCTCGTCTGCTCCGTCGCCGCCGGAGACCCGCCCCTCCTGGCGGTCCTGCACGCCACCGCCGAGGAGGGCACCCGCCGCCGGCTCGACGAGTCGGACACCCTCGTCTTCTGCACGGTCCTCGCCGCCGGCCTCGCCCTGCGCACCCCCGGCGGCATCGTCTCCCGGACCACCACCGGCCCCGCCGACCACGACACCACCGGCGCCCCCGCCCACGACACGGTCCGCGGCTGGTCCCTGCACGAGGCCTGGCCCCGCGCCCTCAGCGCCGCCGAGGTGTTCACCGCCTACTGCACCGACGCCGAAACCGGCGAGCCGATCCCACCCGAGCACGGCGTCGACTACGCCCCCGGCCTCCCCCTCACACCCCCGCCCGACCCCCACCACCACGACTGACCACACCGCCCACAAACAGCACGGCCGCCCCGCCACAAAGGGCGGGACGGCCGTCCACGCTGCTGCGACGCACCGCGCCGCGCGAGATCACTCCCCGGAGAGCACCGCCTGCGCGGCAGCGCGCGCATCGTCCGCGGTGTCCGCGGCCCGTGCCGCGGCCGCCGCCCGCTCACACTGCGCCAGCGTGTGCTTGGACAGCGTCGACCGCACATACGGAAGCGACGCCGCACCCATCGACAGGCTGGTCACGCCGAGCCCCGTCAGCACACACGCCAACAGCGGATCGGAGGCCGCCTCACCACACACACCGCAGCTCTTGCCCTCGGCCTTCGCGGCCTCGGCCGACACCGCGACGAGGTCCAGCAGCGCCGGCTGCCAGGGGTCCTGCAGCCGCGAGACGGCACCGACCTGACGGTCCGCGGCGAAGGTGTACTGCGCCAGGTCATTGGTCCCCAGCGAAAGGAACTCGACCTCCTGCAGAATCGACCGCGCGCGCAGCGCCGCGGACGGAATCTCCACCATCGCCCCGAACTTCGCCTGCAGCCCGGCCTCCCGGCAGGCGTCCGCGAACGCCTTGGCGTCGATCCGGTCCGCCACCATCGGCGCCATGACCTCGAGGTAGACCGGCAGCCCCTCGGCCGCCTTCGCCAGCGCCGTCAGCTGCGTACGCAGCACATCCGGGTGGTCGAGCAGCGTCCGCAGCCCCCGCACACCCAGCGCGGGATTCGGCTCGTCGGCCGGCGTCAGGAAGTCCAGCGGCTTGTCGGCACCGGCGTCCAGCACGCGCACGACGACGCGCCCCTCCGGAAACGCCTCCAGCACCTTCCGGTACGCCTCGACCTGCTTCTCCTCGGACGGCGCGTTCTTGCTGTCGTCCAGGAACAGGAACTCGGTACGGAAGAGACCGACACCCTCCGCCCCGGCCTCGACGGCCGCGGCCACATCACCGGGCCCGCCGACGTTCGCCAGCAGCGGCACCTTGTGCCCGTCGGAGGTGGCACCCGGACCGGACGACGCCGCCAGCGCCGCCTTCCGCTCCGCCGCGGCCTGCTCCAGCGCCGCCCGCTTCTCGGAGCTCGGCTCCACGAAGACCTCACCGGTACTGCCATCGACGGCGATGACCGTGCCCTCGACGAGTTCGCCCGCACCGGGCAGCGCGACGATGGCCGGCACACCCAGCGCCCGCGCGAGAATCGCGCTGTGACTGGTCGGCCCGCCCTCCTCGGTCACGAACCCGAGCACCAGCGTCGGGTCCAGCAGCGCGGTGTCGGCCGGCGCCAGATCCCGCGCGATCAGCACATACGGCTCGTCGCTGTCCGGCACACCCGGCATCGGCACGCCCAGCAGCCGGGCGACAATGCGGTTCCGCACGTCATCGAGGTCGGCCACCCGGCCCGCGAGGTACTCACCCGCACCCGCCAGCAGCGCCCGGTAGGCGGCGAACGCGTCATACACACCGCGCTCCGCGGTGCTGCCCACGGCGATCCGCCGCTCCACATCCGCCATCAGCTCGGGGTCCTGCGCCATCATGGCCTGTGCCTCCAGCACGGCCTGCGCCTCACCGCCCGCCAGGTTTCCCCGCGCCATCAGATCAGCGGCCACAGCCTCCACGGCCTGACGGGCACGCCCCTGTTCGCGCTCCGCCTCGTCCGCCGGAATCTGCTTGGCCGGCGGCTCGAGAACCGCCGTACCCATGTGCCGCACCTCGCCGATCGCCACACCGTGGCTGACGCCGACGCCTCGCAGCGTTGTCTCCATTGCACCCGTCTCCGGTTGATGCGACGGCCGGGACCGCCGCGTGGATGTCGTACCTGCCGTGGGGGAAGGGGCCCCGGCTCCTACTGCCAGGAGAAGAGCTGGTCGCCCGCCTTGACCTCGCCGTCCTCCCGCACCTCGCCGAGCGAGTCCGCGGTGGCCTCCAGCGCGACGACCGGGCACACCGGCGACTTCCCGGCCTGCTCAACCGCGGCCGGGTTCCAGCGCACGACCTCCTGGCCGCGGGTCACGGTGTCACCCTTGTTCACGAGCAGCTCGAAGCCCTCGCCATTCAGCTGCACGGTGTCGATACCGAGATGGGTGAGCACGCCGTGCCCCTCGGAGTCGACGACGACGAACGCGTGCGGGTGCAGCGATACGAGGACACCGTCCACGGGAGAAACAGCGGCGGACGGCTCACGGACCGGATCGATGGCGGTACCGGGACCCACCATCGCTCCGGAGAACACCGGGTCGGGCACAGCCGCGAGTCCGATGGCGCGTCCGGCAAGAGGGGACGTCACGGTGGTCATGGGAAGCCTCCCAGGGGTGGAGATTCATCAGGCCGCCGTCACTACCTGTCCTGGACGGCGCACCGTTCAGAAGCGTAAGTCATAAGAACTGACGGTTCCGCATGAGAGACGCCGGTCGCCGTCCGCGAGTCCCGCTGAATCGATTTGCCTCGCCCACACCGGAGCTGTACTGTCTGACACCTGCCCCGGACAGCCAGGACGCAATCAACTGCGTCCGGTTGAGGTGGGCGGCACTCCTAGCGTCTTGATCGCGACTCAAGAATTGCGCTTTCTGCATGCCTGCAGAAAAGCAGCGGTTCGAAAGCCGGAAAAGGCCTGATAGAGTGTGAAGCACCGAAGGGAAGCGCCCGGAGAGCCCGGTACTGAGAAATCAGAACCGATAAGGCACAAAGGAAGCGTCCGTTCCTTGAGAACTCAACAGCGTGCCAAAAGTCAACGCCAGATATGTTGATACCCCGTCCACCGGAGACACTCCGGAGGATGAGGTTCCTTTGAAAAGCCCACCACGGCCCACGCGGTCGGGGTGGCACACACAGCGAGGACGCTGTGAACGACCGGACCTATTCCGTCTGGTCGTTCCGCTCTCGTGTGTGTTTCACCGGATTACCG
>NZ_JBSFJF010000087.1:0-24038 GCF_053597915.1 Streptomyces sp. NPDC001219
GCCGGACGAACTCCCACTCGGCATCGGACAGTTCATGACGACGTATCACCCGACCATGATCTACCACCCGAGATCATTTGAAGACACCCCCTAGGAGGCCGGTGGCGGCTACTGCTGCGGGGGGAATCCCAGCCATGACGCGTCCCTTCTGCGAAGAATTAACGAAGCTGCTCTTTTGCCGACTCTACGTCGCACTAGCCGGCGCCATGGTGGGTGTGCCGCAACGCTGTTGAGCGTGCCAAGCGCTGCAATGAGTCCCTCCCGAGCCCGTACTCTGACGGTGACGTTGAGTGTGCAGAGAGGGGCCGAACGTGTCATCTGACGCAACTCCGGAACTGCCTTACGAGCCGATCGCGTTTGGCCAGCGAATGCAGGTTCTCCGCGTGCGCCGCGGTATGAGCCGGACCGTTCTCGCTGGTCTGCTGGGCAAGTCGCCGAGCTGGGTAAAGCAGGTGGAGGGGGGACGGCTCCAGATGCCCAAACTCCCCATGGTCCTGCGGATCGCTGAGGCCCTCCGCGTGCCGAGCCTTGCCGATCTTGTGGGGAGCCAAGCGACGGCGATCTCGCTCTTCGCCGGTCCCGGCCATGCTCGACTCCCGCACGTACGGGACGCCCTCAACACGTACCCGCTGACGACCGGGCGCCAGGCGCCGCCCGCCGCCCATCTAAAGCACCGGATCGCCCATGCGTGGCAGGCGCGACACTCTGCCCCGCATCACCGCGACGTTCTCGGGGAACTGCTCCCGCACCTCCTTCGTGACGCTCAAGCTTCCTTGGCTCAAGCGGAGTCGGGAACAGACAGAAGGGCCGCACAGTCCGTGCTGTCCGAGGTCTATAGCCTCAGCCAGTTTTTCCTCGCGTACCAATCCGATGCGCCGTTGTTGTGGCGGGTCGTGGAGCGCAGTTTGGTCTCCGCTCAAGAATCCGAGGACCCCCACACCATCGGCGTCGCAGCATGGCTTGCCGCACAGGCACATCGCGACAGTGGACCCGCGCACTACGACGCCGCCGACGCCGTAAACCTCGCGACCCTCCGCTACCTCGACCGCTTCCTCTCTGAGGCCGACGACGACGTCCTCGCCATTACCGGGGCACTGAACTTCGAGGCCGGGTACACCGCGGCCCGGCGGGGAGACGCCGGCAGTGCTTGGCGTTACTGGGACATCGCGCGATCCATGGCAGGGCGACTTCCCGCGGACTACTTCCACCCCGTCACCTCGTTCTCCAGAGCGATCATGGGGGCGCATGCGGTGACCGTAGCCGTGGAGCTGCATGCGGGCGGCGAAAGCGTCAGGCAAGCTGCTGCCGCGGATGCGACGTCCATTCCGTCCCGCCCGCGGAGCGCTCGCCACCGCATTGAAGAAGCGCGTGGCTATTACCTCGACGGCCAGGCTGAAACTGCTCTGGCGGTTCTGGACAAGGCATACCAGGCCGCTCCCGAAACCATCCGCTACAACGGATACGCTCGACGCATCGTCCTCGAAGAGACCGAGTCGAGGAGCCCGGCGCAGCGCCGGAGGGCCAGTGAACTCGCCGTAAAGATCGGTGCGTTGGTCGCCTGATTGAGGGGGCACAAACTGTGCCCCTGAAGCTCTTCTCGTGGCCCTACGGTCAGTTCCGTCTGACCGAGGAAGACCCCCGCGACCGCTCCACACGGCCCGGGGGCACGGCCAACCTGAGAGAGCAGGTCAACGTGTCGCACTGTATCGCCCGCATCTTCGAGTCCGTAGGGGCACGATCTCGTCCCTCGGGTCGGCCCACGCCACCTCAGTTGCGAAGAGGGGAGGCCTACGTCGTCGCCCGTGGCCTGGACACCGGCGCTGGAGCGCGCCGCGGCACGACGGGGGCTGGCTGATGAGGGCCACGCAGTCGTTGCGGCTGCTGCCTTGGCTGAGCCCAGCAGGACAGCCCTGCTACCTGTCCACCGACGGGACGGGGTACTTGTCACGCCTTGCTGACGACTTGGAGCAGATGCAACTCGACATGGGGAGCGACCTTCTCGATTTCGCACGCGGACTGCTTGCTGACGACAAAGCCACCCACCATGAACTTCGCTTCCTGGGCCATCGGTTGACCGAGGCGCTCCAGGACGCCTTACGCGTCGCCGAGAGCCGCGGTGCCCGGATGCCCGTACCTGGCGGCGATGAGGCAGCAGCGGTGGGAGGGCGAGCCAGCGAAGCTGAATAGCGCAGGCGCGTCTGGGGAAGAGCGGAGCCGCTGAGCGTGTAGCTAGGCCTGATAGCGGCCTTCAGGGGGTGTGGTGCTGACCACACCCCCTGGAGGCGTGTGCCATGGCAGGTGACGGGTTGACAGGATTCGTCCATGGCGAAGGCGCGATCATCCAACCCAGTCCGTTTTGGCCCTCCGCAGGATGTTGAGGAAGGGCAGTGGTTCGCGGGGCACGCAGAGTTGCATGCAGCAGGTGTGCACCGCGGGTATGGCCAGGGCATCTCGGGCACTGCTCATGAGGGCGTCGATTCCATTGTGCTGTCGGGTGGGTACATCGACGACGAGTACGGCGAGCGAGAGATCATCTACACGGGTGAGGGCGGTCGCGACAGGGACACCGGACGCCTCTACACGGACCAGACCTTGGCGGCGCCGGGTAATGCTGGCTTGCTGCTCAATGAGGGGCTCGGGCATCCGGTGCGGGTGGTGCGTGGTCTCAAGATTCGGGGAAAGAAGCGGCCTCGTGCGACCGGAGGATACGAGTACCGCGGCCTCTTCCGTGTTGCGGAGCACTGGACGACAGTCGGGAAGGAAGGTTTCCGCATCTGTCAGTTCAGACTGCTGAAGCTGGAACCCGGTGAGTCGGCCCGGCCACATCCCGTCTCCCAGGACGACGGCACGGACACCACCACCGAAGAGCAGTTGCGCCGCATCGTCGCGTACGAGCGGCTGATTCGTGACTCCAGGGTCGTCCGGAGAGTAAAAGAGATCTACGACAACACCTGTCAGATCTGCAATTGCCGTCTCGTGGTGTCACCTGGTGGCGAGGCGTATAGCGAAGCGGCTCATATCCATGCGCTGGGCAAGCCCCACGACGGTCCTGATGAGCTGGGGAATGTGCTGTGTCTCTGCGCGAACTGCCATGCGCTTTTTGACCGAGGAGCGCTTCAGCTCAGTGACGACCTCAAGGTGTTTGATGGCCTGACGCAGCGATTCGTAGGGGCCCTGAAGACAGCCAAGGAGCACCAGGTCAAGGTGGACTGCGTGCGTCAGCATCGTGCGCGCTGGGCTGGCCGATTCACGGAGTGAGGTGGCGCTGATCGGTCGTGGTGCATGGATGGCGACACGATGGATCAGTGATGTTCGAAGGTGATCGTTCTCAAGTACCTTTTCGATCATGGGTATACGCGATCTCCTCCTCGATGTGGCCACCACGTTCGACACCACCCTGACCACCACCAGCGGGAATCCTGGTCAGGATGTGCTCAAGGCGGCTGGTGAGCGACTCGTAGACGCTCTGCCCTACGGAATGAAGGCGAAGGGTCATGGTGGCCAAGGTGGAGCCGCGGCGACACCGTGGGTCCAGGTGTTTGAACCGACCGCAGGAGGAAGCGGAACGGACGGGCTCTACCTCGCCTACATCTTCGCCGCAGACCTCAGGTCCGTTGCCCTGACGCTTCAGCAGGGGGTCACGGTATTCAGTGATCAGCTGCAGACTCGGGGCAGCAAGCTCCGCACGTATCTGGAGTTCCGGGCCCAGTCCTTGCTCGCCGAACTCCCTTCCGATCTCGTCGCGGGCTGGACCGATCGGCCGAGCTTCAAGCACCACAGCTGGCGGCCGCGGGCGTATGAGGCCAGCAGTGTGGTCGCCCGCTGCTACGAGATCGATCAGCTCCCGAGTGAAGGCGATCTTTGCGCGGACCTCGGCAACATGACCACGATCCTCAAGGCTGCCCTCGCGGTGGAGCCGCAGATTGAGGTCGTGAACGAACCGGACGGCCCGGTCATGGAGTACGCCACTCCCGCGCATGCCACGTACCAGGGCTTGGAGGGGTTCCGGCCCAAGTCGAGCGACGACTACGTCGTACAGATCGAGGCCCGTGAGCAACAGAAGAAGCGGGTCCATGAGGGGCTGCTCCGGCGCTTTGGGCCGTACATCTGGGGACGGGGCTTCACGCCGATCACCGAGCAGGTGCATCCGCGGGATCTGGTGCTTCAGGCAGGTGGTGACGAGTGGTTGGTCGAGGCCAAGGCAGTGAAGAAGGGGAATGCCACACAGGCTGTGCGGGAGGCAGTGGGACAACTGCTGGAGTACCGCCACTTCTACTACCTGCAAAAGGGCCGGCCCAAGCCGCATCTCCTGGGGCTGTTCTCGGAGAGCATCGGCGCCTACGCGGACTACCTCGAGGCGCATGGCATCGGGTCCATCTGGCGCACGTCCGACGGCTGGGCGGGTTCTGCCTCGGCGGTCGAATGGGGGATGGCCGGCGCACACGAGTCGGCGCACTGAGACCTCGGCGCCTTCCTGCTCGGGCCGGCCCCTACCACCCCTCCCGCGCCCGCCACGCATCCTCCAGCGCCGCCCGCCCCCACGCCTGATACTCCCGCAAATGCTCCAGCAGATGCCGTTCCCGGAGGGTGAAGTCGGGGGTGGGGCCCATGAGGTGGGCGCGGCGGCGGTGGAAGGAGAGGGTGGTGGCGATGGTGGTGTATTCGGTGACGGCGCGGGCGGCGGCGGGGCCCTGGGTGCGGTGGGCCAGGGTGCGGGCCAGGGCGCGGGTTTTGAGGGAGGAGAGGGCGGTGGGTTCGGTGGGGGCGAGCCAGCCGGCGGTGATGTAGGGGGCGAGGTAGCCGCGCAGGGAGAGCAGTTCCTGGGTGCGGGCCCAGATGGCGAGCCAGGTCAGGGCGGCCAGGACGGGGACCATGAAGAGGCCGTAGACGATGAGGAAGCCGAGGTCGCCCAGGGCGGACGCGCCGTTCCAGATGGCGTGCAGGAGGACGGCGGTGAGCAGGCCGAGGGCGGCGAGGGCGATGCGGGCCGCGCGGCGGCGGGGGTAGCGGGTGGCGGCGATGCCGAACGCGAGGCCGGTGAGGATCGTGAACAGCGGGTGGGCGAAGGGGGAGACGATGATGCGGAGGAAGAAGGTGCCGGCGGTGAGGGAGTCCAGGCCGGAGTGGCCCAGGGACTGGTCCTCGCCGAAGGCGTTGCCCAGGTAGAGGACGTTCTCGGTGAAGGCGAAACCGGTGGCGGTGATGCCGGCGATGACGATGCCGTCCGTGATGCCGTCGAAGTCCTGCCGCCGGAAGCGGTAGAGGAGGACCACGGCGGCGGCCTTGACCAGCTCCTCGACGACCGGGGCGATCAGCGTCGCGCCCCAGGCCTCGGCCTCGGAGGGTGAGGCGGAGGCGATGTTGGCGGCCAGCCAGTCGGTCGCGAAGCCGTTGGCGAGGAGGGCGACCAGGGTGGCCGCGCAGGCGCCCCAGGTGAAGGCGAACGCGAGGTTGCGCCAGGGCTCGGGTTCGACGCGATCGAGCCAGCAGAACGCCGCCACCAGCAGCGGTACCGGGAAGACCGCCAGGCCGAGGCCGACCAGGAGTCCTTCGGTGCCGGTCTCCTGGCGGACCATGCCGACGATGACCACGCCGGAGAGCGCGAGCAGCGACACCAGGGCGACCGCGCGCAGGGTCCTGCTGCGCCAGGGCGCCGTCGGACGGTGGTGCCGCACGGCGGTGTGCTCGTACGTGTGCGGTGTGTACGGGGGCGGTACGGGCGGGTGCGGGGGCGGCTGGGACGGGTACACCCATCGACCCTAGCGAGGGACCTTCGCGCTACGTGTCGCGGCGGCGGAAGAGGAGGTCGTGGACGACATGCCCCTTGTCCAGGCCCTGGCCCTCGAACTTGGTGAGCGGCCGGAAGTCCGGGCGCGGAGCGAAGCCGGGGTGGAGGTTCTCCAGCGTCGGCTCGGCGGAGAGCACCTCGAGCATCTGCTCGGCGTACGGCTCCCAGTCGGTCGCGCAGTGGACCATGGCACCGGGGGCGAGCCGGGTGGTCGCCAGGGCGATGAACTCCGGCTGGATGAGGCGGCGCTTGTGGTGGCGCTTCTTCGGCCAGGGGTCGGGGAAGTAGATGCGCAGCCCGGCGAGGGAGGCGGGGGCCAGCATCTCGCGCAGCAGAATGATCGCGTCGCCGTTGGCCACCCGGATGTTGGACAGACCGTTCCGCTCCGCGAGACCGAGCAGATTGCCCTGCCCGGGGGTGTGCACATCACAGCCGAGGATGCCGGTGTCCGGGTCGGCGGCGGCCATCTGCGCCGTGGCCTCGCCCATGCCGAAGCCGATCTCCAGCACGACCGGACGCCCGTCGAAGAAGGCGTCGAGATCGATCCGGGAGCGCCCGTCGATGTCCAGCCCCCAGGTCGCCCACCGGCGGCGCAGGGCATCGGCCTGGCTGGGCGAGACCCGGCTGCGGCGGGGCTGGAAGGAACGGATGCGCCGCTCGTGATGCGAGCCCGCGGGGTCGGCCGCGGGACCGGTCCCGTCGGGGAACATGGGCTCCCCGCGCCGGGGGACGGCGGCCGAGACGGCGGTGGCCCCGAGGCCGGGGGCTTCCTGGGCGACGGCTTCCGGAGCGTCGGCTGCCGACGGGCCGGTTTCAGGGGTGGCGGGGTTCTCGGACACAGTGCGTCGATTCTACGGGCGCGGGCGCAGGACCGGGCGGGAGGGCGCCCCGGCGGCGGTCGTACGGCGGCCGGGGAGGGCGCGGGGGCACAAGGGCGTCGCCGGGGAAGGGCGTTGGCGCGGTGCGCAGCGGGGTGCATACGATGCGTCGCTGCATCCGTCATACAAAAACAGGGGGTCGGTTCATCGTGTCGCAGGGTGGCCAAGGAAGCGCCGCGTACCCGCAGCAACCCGGCGGCCAGGGGGTGCCGGGAGCACCGCCGCCCGGCGCGCCGGCCCCGGGCCAGGCCGGCCCCCCGCCCGTTCCGCAGCAGGGACAGCAGCCGGGCGCCGCCGGCCAGCCGATGGCTCCCGGTTACGGGCACCCGGCACCCGGCCCCGCCCAGCCCCAGGGCGCGCCCGGAGCCGGATACCCGGGGCAGCCCGGCCAGGGCGCGTCGCCCTATCCCCCGCAGCAGACTCCGCCCCAGCAGGGCGGCTACGCGTTTCCGCCCGCTGCCCACGGCGGACCGCAGGCCGCCGCGCCGTACGGCCAGCAGGTCCCGGGCCCGCCGCAGCCGTTCCCCGGCGGGCCCGCGGCCCCGCAGTTCGGCGGCGGACCGGGCACACCCGGCGGGCCGCCCCGTAGTGGTCTGCCGGTGCCGGCGATCCTGGGCATCGTGGCGGTCGCGCTGGTCGTCCTGGGCGGCGGCGGGTACTTCCTGCTGGCGGGCGGCGACTCCGAGGAGAAGCCCGACCGGCCCGCGAACGCGCTGCAGCGGCTGTGGGAGGCCCCGTCGCCCGCCTCCGCGGAGCAGGCCGAGGACGAGAACGGCATGCGCTCGATGTGGTTCAACAGCGACGACCTCGTCTTCGGCGACGAACGCGGGGTGCGGGCGTACAACCGCAAGAGCGGCAAGGAGGCGTGGAAGGTCAAGACGCCCAAGGGTGCCGGTGAGGTCTGCGCGCTGTCCAAGACGGCGAGCGACGACGGGGTGGGCGCCGTGGTGTTCGACGCGGGCGGCGACGACTGCTCGTATCTCTCCGTCGTCGACACGGACACCGGGCGCACCCTGTGGTCGAAGAACCTCTCGTCCGACGGGGCCGCGGAGGACAAGCCGCAGGTCGTGGTGAACAAGAACGTGGTCGCCGTCGCCATCGGACGGACCTACGCCGGCTTCTCCCTCGCGGGCGGTGCCAAGAAGTGGGAGCTGACCGCGCGCGGGCACATCTGCACCAACTGGGTGGGGCTGAGCCCCGAGCACCTGGCCGTTTCCAGCGACTGTTCGGATGCGAAGCCGAAGCAGCAGCTGGACCTCCAGGACCTGGAGGTCGCCAGCATCCACGCGAAGATCAAGGGCGAGAAGGCGGCGGTCGAGAAGGTCCTGTCGGACTGGCCGCTGACGCTGCTCATGGACCAGGACCCCGGGCAGCCGAACCCCAACCGCACGATTCAGACCTACTCGGACATCGGGAAGCCGAACAAGTCCTTCGCGCTGTCGGGTGAGTTGCGGGACCTGACCTTCGAGCCGCGCAGCACCTTCGTCGACGAGGACGAGCAGGTGATGATCACCGGCTACGGGGACGGCGACGGCATCGCCGGCATGGATCTCAAGACCGGCAAGCTGCTGTGGAAGAAGCGCGGTGAGGTGGCCACCGCCGGTCTGGACACCGACGGAGCGGTCGCGGTGACCAACTCGCCGGACAGCGGTGCGTCCGCCCGTGACCCGCTGCTGATCTCGATCAACCTGCGGGACGGCAAGGAGAAGGTGCTGGGCGCGGTCTACGACCCGGACCACCAGCTGCCGCCGCCGACCAGCATGTCGCTCTTCTGGCACCCCCGCGAGAACACCCTCTACCTCCAGGGCGAGTCGCTCAACCACGACAAGACGAGCATCCAGGCCTTCAAGGCACCGAACGGCTGACGGCACCGGAGCAGCGGTTCTCCCGGCTCCCGTCCCTCCGCCCTCCCGGATTCCGGGACGCGCGGGAGGGCCGGGGGCCGGTCCGCGTTATGCGCGCCCCGTGCCCAGCACCCCCAGCACCCGCCGCGCCACCTCCCGCCCGATGGGCAGCGAGGCCGTGGCGGCCGGGGACGGGGCGTTGAGGACGTGGATCATGCCGGGGGACTCGGCGAAGAGGAAGTCGTCGACGAGGGTGCCGTCGGGGAGGACGGCCTGGGCGCGGACGCCCGCCGGGGCCGGGAGGAGGTCCTCCTCGCGGGCGGCCGGGAGCAGGCGGCGGACCGCGTCGGCGAAGGCGCGGCGGGAGACCGAGCGGTGCAGCTCACCGGCGCCGTAGCGCCAGTGGCGGTGGGCTATCCGCCAGGAGCCGGGGTACGCGAGGGTGCCGGCCAGCTCGGCGGGGCGGACCGTGCGCCAGTCGTAGCCCTCGCGGGCCAGGGCGGGGACGGCGTTCGGGCCGATGTGCACGGCGCCGTCGGTGCCGCGGGTCAGATGCACGCCGAGGAACGGGAAAGCCGGGTCGGGGACCGGGTAGACCAGGCCGTTGACCAGGGAGGCGCGGTCCGGGGCGAGGGTGAAGTACTCGCCGCGGAACGGGACGATCCGCATGCCGGGGGCGTCGCCGGCCAGCCGGGCGATCCGGTCGCAGTGCAGGCCGGCGCAGTTGACCAGGGCGCGGGCGCGGTGGACCGTGCCGTCGGCCGTACGGACCGCCACCCGGCCGGGGCGGCGGCCGATGGCGGTCACCTCGGAGCCGTACCGGACACGGGCACCGGCGTCCTCGGCGAGGCGGGCGAAGCGGCGGGCGACCGCGCCGAAGTCGCAGATGCCGGTCGTGCCGACATGGATGGCGGCCAGGCCGCGCACCTCGGGTTCGTACTCCGCTATCTGGGCGGGGCCCAGCTCGCGCACCGGCAGGCCGTGCTCGCGGCCGCGCTGGATGAGGCCGTGCAGCCGCGGCAGTTCGCTGCGGTCGGTGGCGACGATCAGCTTGCCGGTGACCTCGTGCGGGATGTCGTGCTCGGTGCAGAACTTCACCATCTCCGCCGAGCCCTGGAGGGCGAAGCGGGCCTTGAGCGAACCGGGCGGGTAGTAGATGCCGCTGTGGATCACACCGCTGTTGCGCCCGGTCTGATGGCGGGCCGGGCCGGGCTCCTTCTCCAGCACCACCACCCGCGTGCCGGGCGCGGCACGCGTGAGCGCGTACGCCGTAGAGAGTCCGACGATGCCGGCACCGATCACCAGCACATCGCAGTCGTACGCCGCCACTGCACCTCCCCAACCGCATGACCGCGGGCCGACCCGTCGCCACGGACCCGCGCATCATCGAAGACGACGTATCCCATCATGACGGCCGGCACTGACAATGCCGATCGGACGGCTCCGG
The DNA here is from genome assembly GCF_053597915.1 of Streptomyces sp. NPDC001219. Taxonomy (NCBI): domain Bacteria; kingdom Bacillati; phylum Actinomycetota; class Actinomycetes; order Kitasatosporales; family Streptomycetaceae; genus Streptomyces; species Streptomyces sp. NPDC001219. Next base: position 9,958 of record NZ_JBSFJF010000087.1, read on the forward strand.
AGCGCATGATCCCGGCCGGACCGCGGCGGACCGCGCGGCCCGGCGGACGGCTTCCCCTCCGGGGCCTTCCCTTCCGGGCCGCTTCCCTCCCGGCCACCCTAGGCAGGCGCCGCCAGCAGCGGCCTCGCCCGCTCCCGCAGCTCGACCACCCGGGGCTCGTCGCCGTACGGCTCCAGGCGGTGCAGCAGGTCGCGGACGTACTCGGTGGTGCGGGCCGAGGAGATCCGCCCGGCCACCTCGACCGCGCGGGTGCCCGCCGCGCAGGCCGCGTCCAGATTGCCGGACTCCAGTTCGGCGACGGCGGACACGACGAGGCGCAGACCGTGCGAGCGGACGAACTCCTCCGTGGGCCGGGACAGCGCCTGCTCGGTGAAACGGCGGACCTGGCGGGGCAGCCGCAGATCGCGGTAGCACTCGGCGGCGTCGGCCGCGAACCGCTCGTAGGAGTAGAAGTCCAGCCACGAGGGGTCGGGGTCGCCGCCGCGGGAGCGCTCCAGCCAGCCCTCGGAGGCCTTCAGCGCCACCTCGCAGGCGCGCGCCTCACCCGCCTTGGCCTGCGCCCGCGCCTCCACCAGGCGGAAGAAGCTCATCGTCCGGGCCGTGGCCAGTCCGCGGTTGCGTTCCAGCGCGGCCTGGGCGAGGTCGACGCCCTCGTCGGCGAAGCCCCGGTAGGTCGCCTGGAGGGACATCGAGGCCAGGACATAGCCGCCCAACGGGACGTCGGCGGCCGCGCGGGCCAGCCGCAGCGCCTGGATGTAGTAGCGCTGCGCCGCCTCCTGCTGGCCGGTGTCGAAGGCCATCCACCCCGCGAGCCGGGTGAGTTCGGAGGTCGCCCCGAAGAGCGCCCGGCCCACCTCGTCGCTGTACGAGGCGAGAAGCAGCGGCGCCGCGTCCACCCGCAGACACTCCGGCACCATCGAGGAACGCCAGTCCCCGCCGCCGTACTTGGAGTCCCAGCGGCGCGCGTCCTCGGCCGCCTCCCGCAGCTTGCTGACGTCGCTGTGCCCGACGTGCTGCGGAATCCCGGCCTCACCGGCCGCCGCCGCGTCCTTGTCGCGGGCCTCGGCCGCCGCCCGCGCCACCGAACTGTCCGCCGGGGATATCAGCCAGCGCGAGGCGGGGGTGGCGTACGCGCTGACGGCGAACGATCCGGCCAGGCTCTGCCAGATGCCGCCCCCGCCGGCCCGCCGTCCGGCCAGATCGAGGCGGTAGAGCTCGGTCGCGGAACGCACCGCGGCGCCCACATCGCGGGGGAAGGCCAGGCCGACCTCGGGTGCCGGGTCCGCGTCGGCCAGCCCGATCTCGTGCAGCGGGACCGGACGGCCGAGCTTGCTGCCGATCGCGGACGCGATCAGATGGGGCGCGGCGCCCTGCGGCACCATCCCCTTGGAGACCCACCGCGCCACCGACGTCTTGTCGTAACGAAGCGTCAGTCCGCGCTGCGCACCGAGGTCGTTGACCCGGCGCGCCAGTCCGGCATTGCTGATACCCGCGAGGGCGAGAACGGTGCCGAGCTTTTCGTTCGGCCCGCGTATATCCCTGGACATGCGCACCCCTCGACACAGCGACGGCCGCCCCGGTACCCCGGGGCATGCGTCCACCCAGAGTAGTTCGCCGCATCCCGACCGTTAAGTGTCGGTGTCCCGGATGGCGAGATTCGTGTTCAAACAGGGGTGCGGGAATTGGCATGTGCTCCGGGTACGTGTGCCCGTGCGCCCGTCCGTGCGCGCTGGCCGCCCGCTTCCGGGGGCGCTTGCATGGCTTCTGCGTGGGTCGGCCCGCTGCACTGGAGCCAGTGGGCTGGGGGATACCGTCACCTCATTTCCCCGCGGGTGACGGTCCGGTCCGGGGGGCGCAGCCCGCCTCCCGGACCGTCGCACGGAACGGCCGCCGGCCGGCCGGGCCGCCGGCCGACAGGGTGCCCGGAAGGGTCAACTGGGCTGTAGAGAACGGACTTTGGCCGAAAATCGATGGATGACGCTTTCGCGCCGCCGAGCCCGCGGAGCCGCCTCGGGGGCCACACGGGGGGCCTTCCGGGGCCGATGCGGCAGAGCGCCCGCGCCCGGCGTGCGGGCATGCCGCCGGACCGGCGGGCGCGGCCGTCCAGCGGGCACCCCGCCGTGTCCGCCCCGCCGCCCGCGGCCCGCCCGCACGGTGCGGACGTGACACCTCCCCTGGGCCCGCCGCCGGCACTCCGCGGCCGCGCACCCCGCCAACTGCCCGTACACAGGCCCGCTCCGGCGCCTCTCCCGGGCCGCTGTCATGGCAGCATGGTCCGCACAACAGCTCGGTGACCGGCCGGGCGATCCGCGGTACGGGGTGGCCGTTGGCCCCGGCGCACGGGGACATCGGGTGGAGGCGGCGATGCGCTGGTTGGTGGGGTGGAGCAGTGCCGCCACGGGACCGGCGGCCGGCGACGAGCGCCACACGGTCCTCCCCGTGGGCGCCCAGCTCCTGTGGCCCGGACCCGACCCCCTCTGGGCGGTCGGCGACTGGCGGCCGGACGAGGTCCGCGTCGTCCAGGCCGACCCCGACACCCGGCTCGCGGTCTTCGGCGTCTGCGGCGCCACCGACGACCAGCTGAAGGTGGGCCTGTTCGCGGCCCGCGGGGGCGCACTGCGGCATCTCACCGCCTGGCCCGGCAGCTACACCGCCGTCGTCCAGGTGGGGCGGCGGATCACCGTCACCGGCGACCTGGCCGGCGCCCGCCCCGTCTTCCACACCCCCTGGGCCGGCGGCACCGCCTACGCCACCGCCGCCCTCCCGCTCGCCGACCTCGTCGAGGCCGGTCTCGACATCGGCCATCTCGCCGCGCTGCTGGCCTGCCCGGACATCCCCGAGGCGCTCGGCGCCGGCACACCGTACGAAGGCGTCCGCCGCGTTCCGCCCGGCCACGCCCTGGTGCTGCGCGGCGGCGCCGGCGACATCACCTCCTTCGAACCGACCGCCTCGCTCGCCGTCGCCGCGCCCCAACTCGCCCCGGAACAGGCCGTGGAGGGCGTCCGCGACGCCCTGGTCGAAGCGGTCCGCGCCCGGCTGGCCGGACCCCGGCACGTCCCCGATCCGGACGCGCTCGACGGCCTCGACCCCGGACCGGTCCCCGGTATGGGACCCGCCGAGCGGCGCGCGGCGCGCGGCGCACCGGCTCCCGGAGTCGGCGCCGACCTCTCCGGAGGCAGCGCCTCCGGAACCCTCGCCCTGCTGGCCGCCGGTCTGCCCGGCCGGCCCGGAAGGCTCAACGGCCACGGCGAACGCCTCCTGGCCGTCACCTTCAACGACCGTGCCACCCAGGGCGGTCAGGACTGCCACGACGCCGAACTGGAGCGCGCCCGCACCCTCGCCGACAACCCGCGGCTGCACCATGTCGTCGTCGCCGCCGGCGAAGAGGCCCTCCCGTATGCCGACCTCGACAGCGGCCCGCTCACGGACGAGCCGGGCCCCTCCCTCACCACCGCGAGCCGCCACCGCCGGTGGCTGCTGGCCGGCAGCGCGGACCACTTCGTCGGACACGGCGCCCGCCAGGTCCTCGACGCCCATCCGGCCCGGCTCGCCGACCTCCTCATGGACCGCCGCCGACGCCATCTGCTGCGCCCGGTCACCGCGCTGGCCAAGGCGGACGGCGCCTCGGCGCAGTCCGTCCTGGTCCCCTTCACCGTCTACCGTGCCGCCCGCAGGCTGGCCCGTATGCCGTACACGGCCGGTCTCGCCGATACGGCGCGCCGTCTCCTGGAGCGGCAGTTCGCCGACGAGCCGGTGGCCGGCGGGGCCGTGGACGCCTCCCTGGCCGCGCTCGCCTGGTGCCGCCCCGGGCCCGCGGCGCGCTGGCTCACGGGCGAGGCGCTGGCTGAAGTATCGGTTCGGCTGAGCGAGGCGGCGCACCGCTCGCCCGCCGCGGGCCGACCCGGCGAGCGCCGCGCCCGTGCCGCGCTGGCCCGCCAGGCCGCCGACCACCGCGTCTTCGAGCAGGCCGCCGAGGTCCGCAGCCAGCGGCTGCACGCCCCCTTCCTCGACAACCAGGTGGTGCTCGCCTGCCGCGCCCTGCCGGACACCCTGCGGGTGCAGCCGGGGGCACGGGCCGCGGTGCTGCGGTCCGTACTGGCCGGGGCCGGAGTCCGCGACCTGCCGCCCGGCTGGGGCGCCGCCTCGCAGCTCACCCACGCGGCCTCGGTACGCGCCGGGCTGCGCGGCGCCGTCGCCGACCTGGAGCGGCTCTTCGACACCCCGCTGCTGGCCGACGCCGGCCTGGTGGAGGCGCGGGTCGTCCGCAGGGCACTGCGGTCGGCGGCCGAGGGCGCGGCCCTGCCGCTGGACGGGCTCGCCGAACTCGTCTCCACGGAGCTGTGGTTGCGGCGTCTGGTGGCGCGCCGGGGATCGTGCTGGACCGGGGCGGGGGCGCCGCGCCAGAAGGCGGTCGCGGCAGGCGTGGTCCCCCGGGCGCGACTGGGCTGAACCCGGCGCGGGCGCGGGCCGGGTGACCTCACCGACTGGCCCTGGAACAGCGGCCGTCGGCGCCTCAGCGGCACATGATCGTCGACTGTGCCCAGTCCGCCAGCGCCGCCCCGCCCAGAGGCGTCGCCGGATCGGTCACCAGCCGCAGCGTCCGGTGGCCCGCCAGCGGGACGTGCACCGGTACGGCCGGGTCCGCACCGCGGACCACCCCTGACCGCCACAGCCGCACCCCGTCCGCGTAGACGGAGAAGCGCAGCCCGCCCGGCCCCGCGCCGAGGTCGTCGACGCCCGCCATGGCGTCGAAGGCGGTGCACCGGCGGTTGAGGTCGATGGTCACCGAGGACCGGGCGTGCACGCTCACCCCGTGCGGATACGTCCGGCCGGCGATCCGCGGTGCCCGCCGCTGCCACAGCCAGCTGCTCTCCAGGGTGCGCACCTCCGGCTTGCTGCCGTCGCCCAGGACGTCGTGGGCGAGCGCGCTGACCCGGTAGGCGGTCGGGGCGGGCAGCGGCGGTGTCGGGGTGGGGTCCGGCGGCGTGGGCCCGGGCGGTGTGGGCTTCGGCGGCGTGGGCTCGCCGGGTGGTGTCGGGTGCGCGGGTGTCGGGGTGGGCGAGGGCTCCTGGGGGGACGCCGTCGGTGCGGGCGTCCGCCGGGGGCCGGGCTTGTGGTGCGGCTCCGGGCGGTGCGTGCGGTCCGGCCCCGGGGCGGCGCCGCTCGCCGGCGGCAGCGCGGAATGCGAGGGTCCGGGGTCCGGCCGCTGTGGCGCGGACGGCCCCGGCCGGGGAGCCTGGGCCCGGGATTCCGGCGCCGGCTCCGGGGCGGCGGTCAGCGCCAGCGAGAGCGCCGCACCCACCACCACCGCGGCCCCGACCCCGAGTCCCGCCTTGACGGCTCCGCCCAGCCCCTTGCCCACGGCGGCGCCCGTGCCTCCGGTCGCCCCGGAACCACCGCTCCCGGCGGCCGCGGCCGCACCGGCCGCCACCCCCGCGGCACCCGCCACCGCCGTCTTGACGGCGTACCCGGCGGCGAGCCAGCCGATGAACGCGACCGGCAGCAGCGCACCGATCCGCTGATTGACGTCCGCGACCTCCAGCGCGGCCAGCCGGCACCGGGGACAGTCGTCCAGATGCCTGCGCAGCCCCCGCTCGGCCCGCATCCGCAGCCCGCCGCGGGCATAGGCGCCGAGCCGGTCCGCGTACCGGGCGCAGTCGCCGCCCGCGGTCAGCGACTGGCTGACATGCGCCTGGAGATACGCCTGCCGGAGACCCTCGCGGGCGCGGTGCGCCAATACGGCGGTGGCGTTCGCGGTCAGCCCGAGCAGCGGCGCGACCTCGCTCGGCGACTCGTCCTCGACCGCGGTGTGCCACAGCACCGTCTGATAGCGCTCCGGCAGACTGCGGAACGCCCGTACGGCCATCGACCGCTCGGCCTCCTGCATGGCGCGCACCTCCGCCCCCAGGTCCGGAACGGCGTCGTCCCCCGACGCACCGGCCGAGGACACCGCGAACACCGCGAAGTCCTCGACCAGTTGCTCCCGCCGCGCGCTCTGCGCCCAGGACGCGGCCACCCGGCGGACGGTCGTCAGCAGATAGGCGCGCACCGCGGACTCCGGGCCCGCCCCGCCGCGCACCGCCTGCAGCGTGCGGGCGAAGACCTCGCCGGTCAGGTCCTCCGCGGTGTGCACGTCCCGGCAGCAGCCGCGGGCGTAGCGCCGGACCGCCGGGGCGTGCCGACGGTACAGCTCCTCGTACGCGCTGTCGTCGCCGGCCCGCAGATCGGAGAGCAACTGGGCGTCGGACGGCGGGAGTCCGCCGTCCCCGGAGCCGGCGGCCGGGGCCGCGCGGCGGACGGGGTCCCGCTGCGGCGGGACGCTGTGCCCCGCGTCCGCCGGGCCCCCGGCCCGCTCGCGCGCGGCCGGGGGAGCGGTGGCCCCCGACGGCTCGCTCCGGCCGGGCGGCCGCCCGGCCCGCTCGCCCGCCCCGGCCTCGCCTTCGCGCCGCCCGTCCCGCCCGTCAACATCCATCGCCGAGGCTCCCGAAACCGCTGTCCCAACGGAATACCGCGCAAGCGTGCCACACCGGGACCCGGCGGTTGCGGGTCCTGACGGCCTGCCACCCGTCCGGGGAGCACACGCGGACGACCGCACGGGCGTTCACCCGTACGGGCCATGCCGCGCAGACGGCCGATACCGTGCGCGCACCCCGTACGGGCACTGTTGTGCCGGGCACCCCGAAGCGCCTCTCGGTATACGAACGTGAGGTGCCGCCGCCCGCGGGCGGCGGCTTCCCGCAGCCGGGCCCCGCCCGGTGGGCCCGGCGTCCGGGTCCCTCCGGACGGGGCCGGCCGCCGGACCTCAGCGGGGCGGGCGCGAGCGCAGCCCCTCCAGCAGAATCTCCAGCAGCCGCGCGGACGCGGCCTGCTGCTGACCGGGATCGGGCAGCGTGGGCGCGCCCGTGGCGATGACTAAAAGGATGTCCGAGACCGTCACGTCGGCGCGCAGCTCACCGGCCGCACGGGCGCGCTCCACGAGCCGCCCGACGACCTCCAGCAGGGCGTCGGCCCCGGTCGTCTCCTCGGCGGCCTCGGCCGGCCCGCCCTCCTGGCCGTCCCGCCGGACCTCGGCGGACACCCCGTCCGCACCGGGCGCCGTGCGCTGCTGCGGCACCCGTGCCTCGCTCAGCCCGTCCGGCACCCGGGACGCTCCCGCGTCCTCCGCTGCCGGCTCGGCGGACCGGTCGGCGCCCGCGCTCGCCCGCAGAATGCCCGGCGGCAGCAGCCGCCCGGCACCCGAGGCGACCGACGTCCGCAGGAAACGGGACAGCGCCGACCACGGGTCGTCCTCCTGGCCCAGTGCCGTACGCGCCTGGTCCGTCAGCCGTGAGGTCTCCTCCTCGGCTATCCGCCGGACCAGGACGTCCTTGCTCGGGAACCGGCGGTAGACCGTGCCGACCCCGACGCGGGCCCGCCGCGCCACGTCCTCCATGGGCGCGCCGTACCCCAGCTCGCCGAACACCTCGCGTGCGGCGCGCAGTACGTGCTCCAGATTGCGCTGGGCGTCCACCCGCAGCGGTGTGCTGCGGCCGCCCGTCCCCGTGCCGGCACCGTTGGTCATCGCGGTGCCGTTGCTGTGGGGTCTGCCGTGCTCACTGCCGCTCCCGGCGCCGTCGGCGGCATGGGCCACCGCGACGTTGGACGGCCATTGAGAGCCCTGAATGTGCATAGTGATCCCCCGGTAATGACGTCTCCCCCCGGAGACTCCCCGCCCTGACAGTCAGGGCGTACCGACGAGAGGGTGCACCCCAACGAGATACGAACATAGTTGAGCCGGGGTCAAGAATGAAGGGGGCGTTCCGCGCAATGCGCCCCCCGATCGGCCCAAGGCGTCTGATCCGCCCCGAAAACGCCCCCGGATTTTCTTCGCCACCGGCCCCCTGACCAGCACAGCTCGCCCCGGAATCGCGGAATGCGCCGTTCCGTCGGCGGGGCGGCGCCCGGTCATACATTTCGACGGGCCTGTGGACAAAGGCGCGCCGGGGGTGCGTCATGGAACAGTGCTGTGCTTTCCCGGGGGCGCAGCTCCCCGAAGCCGGCCGCGCCGTCGGCCGGCTCGTGGTTCGGTGCCGCCCGGGGCCAGGTCGACACCGCGAGGAGAACCTCTGTGAAGACTGTGTCTTCGGAAGACGTCACGCGCATTCTCGTTGTCGGTGGTGGCTACGTGGGGATGTATACCGCCCTGCGATTGCAGCGGAAGCTGAAGCAGGAGCTCCGGCAGGGCACCGTCGAGGTCGTCGTGGTCGACCCCGAGCCGTACATGACGTACCAGCCCTTCCTGCCCGAGGCCGCGGCCGGTTCGATCTCCCCGCGCCATGTCGTCGTCCCGCTGCGCCGGGTGCTGCCCCAGTGCAAGGTCGTCATCGGCGAGGTCACCGCCCTCGACCACGAGGACCGCCGGGCGACCATCACCACCCTGGCCGCGGAGGAGACCGGCGACGGCGCCGTCGAGGTGGCGTACGACGAACTGGTCCTCGCGCCGGGCTCGGTCTCCCGCACCCTCCCCGTCCCGGGCCTGGCCGACGTCGGCATCGGCTTCAAGACGGTCGAGGAGGCCATCGGACTGCGCAACCACGTCCTCGGACAGCTCGACATCGCCTCCTCCACCCGTGACCCCGCCGTCCGCGACGCCGCGCTGACCTTCGTCTTCGTCGGCGGCGGCTACGCGGGCGTGGAGGCGCTGGCCGAACTGGAGGACATGGCCCGCTACGCCGTCCGCTACTACCACAACATCCAGCCCGAGGACATGAAGTGGATCTTGGTTGAGGCGACGAACCGCATCCTGCCCGAAGTGGGCGAGGAGATGGGCCGCTACGCCGTACGGGAGCTGCGGGCCCGCAACATCGACGTACGGATGGAGACCCGGCTGGACTCCTGTGAGAAACGGATCGTCCAGCTCAGCGACGGCTCCCGGTTCCCGACCCGGACCCTGGTGTGGACCGCGGGCGTCAAACCGCACCCCCTCCTGGCCGCGACCAAGATGCCGCTGAACGAGCACGGCCGCGTCCTGTGCACCCCCGCGCTCCAGGTGGACGGCGTCGCCCACGCCTGGTCCGCCGGGGACGCGGCCGCGGTCCCCGACCTGACCGCCGGACCGCCCGCCGGACCCGACGAGCCCCGCGCCCTGTGCGCCCCCAACGCCCAGCACGCCGTCCGCCAGTCCAAGGTGCTCGCCGAGAACATCGCGGCGTCGGTACGCGGCGGCCCGATCGTCGACTACGCGCACAAATACGTCGGCTCGGTGGCCTCCCTCGGCCTGCACAAGGGCGTCGCGTACCTCTACGGGCGAAAGCTGAAGGGCTACCCGGCGTGGTTCATGCACCGCGCCTACCACCTCAGCCGGGTGCCGACCTTCAACCGCAAGGCCCGGGTGCTCGCCGAATGGACCCTCGCGGGCCTGTTCAAACGCGAGATCGTGTCGCTCGGCTCGCTGGAGAACCCGCGCGCCGAGTTCGAACTCGCCGCGGGAACCGGACGGCACAACGAAGCCAGTTGACGCGCCGTACGGCCACACGAGTTGACGCGCCGTCGGCCCAGGACCGGCCGGAGGTTCCGGAGCGCGGAACTCCACAGCGGCACCCCGTCGTCTGACGGATGTCCGTCCGGTCGGCCACACTGGACGTGTGACCATGGGTGGGCTCGTATCTGCAAAGAGTGACAATCACGAGGATTCAGGACGTTTGCTGCATTCCGCAAAAGGGCGCCGAGAGTGTCCCCAGCCGACCGTCTCCCGGCCCCCGGCCGGGCGGTCCCGCCATGCCGACGGCCCGATCCCGCGCGACGACGCGAAGTAAGAGGTACCCCTCCGTGATCTTCACGCGCTGGAGCGCCAGACTCCCCGGCACACAGCGGCGCGCCGCCGCCCGGTCCGACCGCGCCGCACCCCGCCCCGCGCCCGGCACACCGGCCGTCCCGCCCACCGCGGCCCCGGCGCCGTCCGCCGTGCCCGCGGCCGACGGCGTCCCGTCCGCCCCCACGGCCGCCACCACCGGCTCCGTCCCCGCCGCCCGCGCCGAGCGCCCCGAACCGGCCCCCTCCCAGGACCGCGTCCCCGCGACCCTGCCGCCCACCGTCGACGCGCTGTCCGTCCACGACATCCTGGGCACCATCCCCGCCCTGGTCGCCGTCGTCTACGGCCCCGAGCACCGCCTCGCCTACGTCAACGGCGCCTACGCCGCCGTCTTCGGCCCGCGCCCGGCCGGCCACACCGCCCGCGAAGCCCTCCCCGAGCTCGACGCCCTCGGCCTGCTCCCCCTGATGGACCAGGTCCTGCGCAGCGGCAAACCACGCACCGTCAAGTCCCGCAAGGTCCCCGGCGGCGCCGGCGGCGACCGCACCCGCGACGGCTACTACACCTTCACCTGCACCCCGATCGAGGTCGCCGCGAGCGGCCCGGCCCCCGACCCCGAGGTCGCCTGCGTCGCCCCGCACAAGGGCGTCCTCGTCTTCGGCGCCGAGGTCACCGACCAGATCGAGTCCGCCGAGCGGCTGCGCGCCAGCGAGGCCCGCCAGCGCGAGGCCGCGGTCACCCTCCAGCGCTCCCTGCTGCCCCAGGAACTCGAACAGCCCGATGACCTACGCGTCGCCGCCACCTACCAGCCCGGCGGCACGGACGCCGCGGTCGGCGGCGACTGGTACGACGTCATCACCCTCGGCGCCGGCCGTACGGCCCTGGTCATCGGCGACGTCATGGGCCGCGGGGTGCGCGCCGCCGCCGTCATGGGCCAGCTGCGCACCGCGGTCCGCGCCTACGCCCGCCTCGACCTCCCGCCCCACGAGGTCCTGCAGCTCCTGGACGGCCTGGCCGCCGAGATCGACGCCAGCCAGATCGCCACCTGCGTCTACGCCGTCCACGACCCCAATGAGGGCCGCCTGGTCTACGCCTCGGCCGGCCATCTGCCCATCCTCGTCCGCGACCAGGACGGCACGGTCCGCCGCGCCGCCGAACCGACCGGTCCGCCCCTGGGGACCGGCGGCTGGCTGCACACCTCCGGATCGGTCCCGCTCGGCCCCGGCAGCAGCGCCGTCCTCTACACCGACGGCCTGGTGGAGCGCCGCGACAAGGACATCGACCACGGCGTCGAGGCCCTGGAGCGCGCCTTCGCCGGCGCGGCCGGCGCCCCCGACATCGTCTGCGACCGGCTGCTGCGCTCCCTGGGCATCACGGCCACCCACGACGACGACGTCGCCATCCTCGTCCTCCAGCACCCCGCCCGCACCGGCCATGACGCCGAGCTCTTCCACAACGCCGCCCTGGAACTCCACGGCGGCACCGAAGCGGCCCCGCGCGCCCGCGCCTTCGCCTCCGGCGTCCTCGCCTCCTGGCGCTTCTCACCCGAGCTGCACGACCTCGGCGTGCTGGCCGCCAGCGAGCTGGTCGCCAACTCCCTCCAGCACGGCACCCCGCCGATGCGGCTGCGCCTGCGCCGTACGGACCGCCGGCTGATCGTCGAGGTCACCGACGGCGACGACCACCTCCCGCGCCGCCGCCGCGCCGAGCCCGTCGACGAGGCCGGCCGGGGCATCTCCATCGTCGCCACCATCGCCTCGTCCTGGGGCTCCCGCCGCACCCCGGGCGGCGGCAAGGCCGTCTGGTGCGAATTCGCGCTGCCCCGCGGCTAGCCGTACGACAGAGCGGCCCCGGTACCGGTCGGAGAAGACCGGTACCGGGGCCGTCGGACCACCGGTCCGCTCAGGTCCCGCAGGGCACCGCCGCCGGCTCGGCCGGCACCCGCGCCGCGGGCACCGCCGCCACCGCACGGTGCGGATTGTCCTGCGCCGGCCGCAGCATCCGCCCCAGCCACAGCGACAGCCCCGTGATCCCCAGCGCGCAGAGCACCAGCATCCCGATGTACGCCGCGTACATCCCGTGCCCCACCATCAGCGCGCCCACCGCCGGACCGACCGCCAGCGCCAGCTGTTTGACCAGCGCGAACGCCGAGTTGTACTGGCCGATCAGCGAGGCCGGCGCCAGGTCGGCCACCAGCGGCGCCACCGTCGGCGACAGCATCGACTCACCTATGCCGAAGAGCGCGTACGTCGAGATCAGCAGCGCCGTCGCCACCATCTGCGCGCCGTGCACCAGCCCGGACAGCCCCGCGGCGAGCCACGCCACCGTCCAGACCATCCCGACCAGCGCCATCACCCGGCTGCGCCGCCGCCCCTCGACCAGCTTGAGCACCACGAACTGCGCCGCCACGATCGCCGCCGTATTGGCCGCGAGCGCGATGCCCAGGCTCGACGGCGCGATCCGGGTGACCTCGGTGGCGTATGCCGCCAGCCCCGACTCGAACTGCCCGTAGCAGGCGAAGAACAGCACGAACCCCAGCACGCACAGCCACACCATCCGCCGGTCCGCGAACAGGGCCCGCCAGGCACCCTCGGCCCGCTCCTCGGTCGGCACCGCGTCCTCGACCTTCGGCCCCCGCGGCAGCCGTACGGTCGCCACCGCCGCACCGAGCACCAGGAACATCACGGCCTCGATGGCGAACAGCCGCACAAAGCTCGACGCCTGCGTCTCGTCGACCAGCAGCCCGCCGACCAGCCCACCGACGCCCAGCCCCAGGTTGTTCAGGAAGAACTGGGTGGCGAACGCCCGCGACCTGGTCAGCGTCGTCGAGGACCACACGATCATCGTCGCGAGCGCCGGCTGGATCACCGCGATCCCGGCCCCGAGCGCGATCGCCGACCCGATGACCAGCGGCTCGGTGGCGGACAGCCCCAGCCCCAGGGCACCGGCTGCGGCGGAGACCGTACCGGCGATGGCCACCGGCAGCGGTCCGCGCCGGTCGATCGCCCGACCGGTCAGCGGCAGGACGACCAGTGCGGCCACCGCCAGCATCGCCAGCACCACACCGGCCGTACTCGGCCCGAGATCCCGCACCTTCGCCACGTAGACGTACAGATACGGAACGGTGAAGCCGTTCCCGAACGCGCTCAGCGCGTTCCCGAGCTGGATTCGGCGCAACGCGGCGCCCATCGCGGTGGTCACACTCACCTACCTAGGTCAGGTCGTCAGAAGGACAGGGGGAGAACCAGGGAGCCGGGACAGACACCAGGGCGAGACGGTCCGAGCCCGGACAGTCTCACCCTGAAGACTTCAACTCTAAAGTTCGAAGTTAAAGAGTACATGGTGAAGAACTTCAACGCCAATGACTTCCATGCCATACTGCGCCGCATGCCTGAGCCCTCCGATGCGGCCGCCGACGCCGAGCCGAGCCTCGAGGAACAGATCGCCGCCTACCAGCGCGAATTCCAGGACCTCGACCCCCAGGTGGAGCAGGTCGTCTCCGCACTCCAGCGCCTCAACCGGCGGATGAACGTCGCCTACGGACGGCAGACCGCCACGCTCGGCATGAGCAACGCCGAATGGGAGGTCCTCAAGGCCCTCGTCGTCTCCGGCGCCCCCTACCAACTGGGCCCCGGAGAACTTGCCAAACGCCTCGGCCTCACGCCGGCGGCCATGACGCACCGCATCGACCGCATGGCGAGCGAGGGCCTGGTCACCCGGGAGCGCGACGAGACCAACCGCGTCCGCGTCATCGTCGAGCTGACCCACGAGGGACGCGAGAAGTGGCTCGAGGCGATGCGCCTCGCCTCGGTCTTCGAGGAGGACCTCCTCCAGGACCTCTCCGGCAAGGAACGCCAGCTCCTCGGCCAGGTACTGACCCGCCTTCTGCGCCGCGTCGAGGACGCCCAGCCGGACGCCGACGGGCGTCTGAGCGACCTCGACTGACGCGAGTTGACACGGCCTGGCCCCATCCGTAGTGTTCTCCGAGTTGCCACGGAGCCGACGGCCCCGGGCAGCCATCCCGCCGCTTCGCGGCACACCACTACTGCACGGCCCCTCACCGGGAACGATTTCGGCATGCCGAAATTCGCACCGTGACGTGATTATGCGTCAACGAGGAATTCCGCTAACGTAGTGATCACGCCGAAAGGCGCGGCAGCACAAATAGCCGCACCCCGGCGGAACCCCTTCCGACAGGGAATCGGAAACGAATTCGGACCGGCAACGGAACGAAATCGGATCTGCTAGAGTCGGAAAGGCCGAAAAGCGAAAGCGAAGCGGCCGACCCCGC
>NZ_JBSFJF010000088.1:0-23941 GCF_053597915.1 Streptomyces sp. NPDC001219
TATCGGGGCGACCCTCCGCCTTGCGATCGCACGCACCAGACGCCGCGGGGCCGCCCTTCGGGCGAACGACGGGAGTTTGACGACAGGTCCTAGGAGCGGCCTGCCGGGCTGCAGCTCGGGAGGCCGGCGGTGTCGCCCTTGCGGATCTTCTCCAGCGCCTTGACGGCGTCGCCTATGGTGCCGACCTTGACCAGGGTGAGCCCCTTGGGGGTGTCCTTGGCCGCCGCGCCACAGTTCTCCTTGGGCGTCAGGAAGAACTCCGCGCCCTTGTCGCGCGCACCGACCGTCTTCATCGAGATGCCGCCGATCGGGCCGACCTTGCCCTTGTCGTCGATGGTGCCCGTGCCGGCCACGAACTTGCCGCCGGTCATGTCCCCGGGCGTGAGCTTGTCGACGATGCCGAGCGCGAACATCAGCCCGGCGCTCGGGCCGCCGACGTCGGCCAGCTTGACGTCGATGGGGAACGGGAAGATGTGGTCCATCCCGGCCTGGATGCCCACGATGGCGCGGCCGTCGTCCGCCTTCTCCGTCGTGATCGCGATCTGCTTCCCGCCGGACTGCGGCTTCTTGCCCTGCTTCTCGGCCGCGGCCGCCTCCTTGGCGGGGATGATCGTGAAGACGGCCTTCTCGCCCGGCTTGTGGCGGGTGACGAGCTTGGCGACGTCGCCGGTCTCCTTGACCACCGTGCCGTCCACGGCCTTGATCACATCGCCCGCGTGCAACCGCCCGTCGGCGGGCTTGTCCTTGACGACGGAGCCGACGACGGTCTGGCCGGCGACCGGGAGGTGCAGCTGCCGGAGGGCGGCCGCCTTGGCGCTCTCCTGGGACTGGCTGAACTCCTCGGCGTTCTCCTGGTCGGCCTGCTCGGCGGTCTGCCCCTCGGGGTAGAGCGTCTTGTGCGGCACCACGGCGCTGTTGTGGTCGAGCCAGCCGTAGGCCGCCTCGAAGAGGTTCATCCGGTAGTCCGGGCCGGTGACCCGGACCGTGGTCATGTTGAGGTGACCGGTGGTCGGATACGTCTTGTGCCGGGAGATCTGCAGCACCGGCTCGCCGTCGTGGTCACCGAGAGTGTTGACCGTCGGCCCCGGGGACATCTCGGAGTACGGCACGGGGATCAGCACCCCTGCGCAGAGCAGCGCGATCAACATCAGGATCGAGGCGAGCAGCGTCGCGGTGCGGCGTGGCATGGAACGACAGTACGGGACGGGTATGACAACCGGCCCGCGGGGCCGTCCGTACGGCCCCGCACCCGACCATGGACAAGCGCCGCCCCGGAGGACGGCGCTCGCATCCGTTTGCCAACGGCGAATGGGCGAAAGTCAGACCGCATCCGAGGCAGGCTCGGGAACGGAATGCTCTTTCTCCATGGCGTCCCGGAACCGGGCATAGCCCGCGAGTTCCGCGACGTCCCCGGTTTTGCGATTCCGCAGGGCCCAGCTGCTCCACACCGCGGCAATCAGCCCGGCGCCAACCGGAATCAGCAACCAGAGGAGCGCACCCATCAGCGACCTCCCAACCCCTTGTACGACCGCGATCGACGAATAAGCAGATTAACCATCTGCCGGGTCAACGCTCATGCCAGGGGGCGGGTTACGCAACCGGAACTCAAGGCACCGGTTCGGCCTCCAGCCAGCGGGCCACCGCCCGCCCCGTCTGTTCTTCCGCCTGCCCGGAGAGCGCGCGCTTACGCACCCGGAAAACGGAGCCACCGGAAGCGGAGATTCCGAAAAGCGCTCCCCGGAAGAGAGGCTTACGCCCCGACCCTCCCGCCCGTCACCCGACCTCCACCCCCAGAAGACAGGGCTTACGCCCCGACCCATTCTTCGGTTCCGTCGGTGAACGTCTGGTGTTTCCAGATCGGCACCTCGTGCTTGAGGTCGTCGATCAGCCTGCGACAGGCCTCGAAGGCCTCGCCCCGGTGCGGGCAGGAGACCGCGACGACCACGGCCAGATCGCCGATGCGCAGATCGCCCACCCGGTGGACGGCGGCCAGCGCACGGACGGGGAAGTCGGCGATCACCTTCTCCGCGATCCGGCGCATCTCCGCCTCGGCCGTCGGGTGCGCGGAGTAGCCCAGGGCGTCGACGTCGGCGCCGTTGTCGTGCGAGCGGACCGTGCCGACGAACAGGGCCGTGCCGCCGGCCGCCGCGTCACCCACGGCCGCGAACACCTCGTCCACGGACAGCGGGGTGTCGCGGATCTCCAGGAGCCGGACCGGGTCCGCCGCGGCCCGCTCACCGGGGTGGTCGCGGCCGGGGGACGAAGGGGAGGGCGTGCCAGACATACCCCCATCGTGCCGTACCGCGACAGCCGCGGGAATGGCCGTATCCGCCGGTCCTCCGGGCCCCCGTATGGAGACTCCTCCAGCCCGGCGGGCCCGGCGGGCTCAGATGCGGCGGCGGGCCTTACGGGCGCGGCGCACCAGTGCGGCGGTGCCCAGGAGGGCGACGGTGGCGCCGGCGGCACCCGCGGCGGTGGCGTCCTTGCGGCCGAGCCTGCGCCCGGCGACGGTGTGGCGTCCGGCGACCTCTTCCAGGAGCTCGGCGAGGACCTCCTCGTTCGTCCAGTTCGGCCGCCAGCCCGCGTCGTGCAGCCGGCTGCCGCTGACCACCCACGGGTGCATCGTGTACGCGAGGTCCCCGGCGGGCGACGGCGTCAGGCCGATCCGGTGCAGCCGGGCCGCGGCGCCCAGGGCCACCGAGGACGGCAGCTCCATGCGCCGGATGCCGGACAGCTCCTCGACCTCCTCCTGCTCCAGCCAGCCGTCGCAGCCCACCGCCAGCTCGCCGTCGACCTTCTCCAGCGCGGCGAACTCCAGGGCGCTGACCAGGTCCTCGACATGGCAGAACTGCCAGGCGGGGCGGGAGCCGGCGACGACCAGGAGGCGGGGCGACTCGAAGTAGCGGGTCAGCGCGGTGTCGGTGCCGCCCACCAGGACGGCGGGGCGCAGCACGGTCACGTTCAGACCGGGGTGCGCGCGGGGCGCGCGGTGCGCCAGGTGCTCGATCTCCAGCAGGTCGCCGACCCCCGTGGCGTCCGCGGTGGCCCGCAGTTCGGCGTCCTCGGCCAGGGGAACGTCGTTGTCGGGCAGCGCCCCGTAGACCATGGCGGAGGTGCACAGCACCACCCGGTGCACACCGGCGGCCGCGGCGGCGGTGAGCACGGTCTGTGTGCCGCGCACGTTGTAGGCGGTGCGCGCCGCGTCGTCGGTCTCCAGGTCGAGGTCGAGCGCCAGGTGGACGACGACGTCCACGCCGCGCAGCTTGTCGGCGATGGCGGGGTCCCGCACGTCGAGGACGTGCCAGTGCGCCTCGGCGACGTCGCCGCGCCGCTCGTCGATGGCCACCACCTCCTTGACCTCGTCGGAGGCGACCAGGGCGCGGGTGAGCAGCGCCCCGACTCCGGACGCGGCTCCGGTGACGGCGATGACGGGCCGGCGCAGCGGCCGGTCCGTGCTGCCGCCTGCGGTATTGCCTGCCTTCTCGGTCTGTGCCGCAGCGTTTCGCGCTGCGCGAACGGTCGGATCTGGGGAACTCACCGGGCGTCTCCAGCGGTTGTCTTCAGTGCGAACGTGTGGTCATGCGTACGCACCAGGTGGCGTCCATCCTGCCGCAGCCACCGGGACAGCGAAGCACCGAGCCCCGAAGCGGTCCCGGGTGTCTACGCTGGAGGTGATGTCGGGCAGCCGCCGTCGGTCACCTGACCGGCGGCCCTACGAGCCGAGGAAACCCGTGAGTGACACCCCATTTGGATTCGGCCTTCCGCCGGAGGAGCCGGAGGACGGCGACAACGGCAAGAAGAAGGGCGGCCAGGGAGGTAGCCAGGGCCCCGCGGACCCCTTCGGGTTCGGCGGCGGGAGCGGCGGCGCGGACAATCCGTTCGCGGCGCTCTTCGGCGGCATGGGCGGCCCCGGTGGCGAGATGAACCCTGGCGACCTGGGAGCCGCCTTCCAGAAGCTCGGCCAGATGCTCTCCTACGAGGGCGGGCCGGTGAACTGGGACATGGCCAAGGACATCGCGCGGCAGACGGTCGCGCAGGGCGCCGAGGACGGCAGCAAGGACGCAAGCCTGTCGCCGGGTGAGCGCAGCGCGGTCGAGGAGGCCGTGCGGCTGGCGGACCTGTGGCTGGACGGTGTGACGTCGCTGCCGTCGGGCTCCGGCTCGGTGGTGGCCTGGAGCCGCGCCGAGTGGGTCGAGGAGACCCTCCCGGTGTGGAAGGACCTGGTCAACCCGCTCGCCGAGCGCGTCGGGGCGGCCATGGGCGATGTGCTGCCCGGGGAGATGCAGGCCATGGCGGGCCCGCTGCTCGGAATGATGCGCTCCATGGGCGGCGCGATGTTCGGCACCCAGATCGGCCAGGCGCTGGGCGTACTGGCCGGCGAGGTCGTCGGTTCGACGGACATCGGACTGCCGCTCGGCCCGGCCGGCAAGGCCGCGCTGCTGCCGGGGAACATCGCCGCCTTCGGCGAGGGCCTGGGCGTCCCGGAGGAGGAAGTGCGGCTGTATCTGGCCCTGCGCGAGGCCGCCCACCAGCGGCTCTTCGCCCATGTGCCGTGGCTGCGCTCGCATCTCTTCGGTGCCGTCGAGGGCTATGCGCGGGGCATCAAGGTCGACACGACCAAGCTGGAGGACGTGGTCGGCCAGATCGACCCGCAGCACCCCGAGGAGCTGCAGAACGCCCTTCAGCAGGGCATGTTCCAGCCCGAGGACACCCCGGAGCAGAAGGCGGCGCTGGCCCGTCTGGAGACCGCGCTGGCGCTCGTCGAGGGCTGGGTGGACGCGGTGGTGCACGCCGCCGCCAAGCCGCATCTGCCGTCGTCCGACAAGCTCCGTGAGACGCTGCGGCGGCGCCGGGCCAGCGGTGGCCCCGCCGAGCAGACGTTCTCGACGCTGATCGGTCTGCAGCTGCGTCCGCGGCGGCTGCGGGACGCCTCGCGGCTGTGGGCGTCGCTGACGGACGCCCGGGGCCTGGAGGGCCGCGACGGCCTGTGGGAGCACCCGGACATGCTGCCGACGGCGGCCGACCTGGACGACCCGGACGGGTTCGTGCACCACGAGCAGCCGGACTTCTCCGAGCTCGACAAGATGCTCGGCGAGGCCGCCAGCGGCGGGAAGCCGGACCTGGACAAGCCCGCCCGGGAGAGCGACGACCCGGACGAGACCCCCGGCGAGAGCAGGGGTGACGGCGACAAGTGAGTCTGCGCGAGGACGCGGCGCGGGTGCTCAAGGAGTGGCCCGCGCCGTCCCCCGAACAGGAACAGCTGCGGCTGACGTATCTGGATCACCTCGCCGCCCATGAGGACGGCATGTGGAAGCCCTGCAAGGACGGGCATCTCACGGCCAGTGCGCTGGTGATCGATCCGGCCGGCGGGCGGGTGCTGCTCACCCTGCACCGCAAGCTGGAGATGTGGCTGCAGATGGGCGGCCACTGCGAGCCGGAGGACGGCTCGCTGGCGGACGCGGCGCTGCGGGAGGCGCGGGAGGAGTCGGGGATCGCGCAGGGGCTGACGCTGCTGCCCGGCGGCCCGGTGCGGCTGGACCGTCATCACACGCCCTGCGCCTGGCATTTGGACGTGCAGTATGCGGCGCTGGCGCCCGCGGACGCGGTGGCGGAGATCAGCGACGAGTCGCTGGACCTGCGGTGGTTCGCCTACGACGAGGTGCCCGGCGTCGCCGACGGGTCGGTGCTGCGCCTGATGGAGCGCACCCGCGCGCTGCTCTAGACGGGCAGCGGCCGCGCTTCCGGCGCCCGTCCCTTCCCGGGGCGGGCGCCGGAAGCGTGTCTGCGGTGGGCCGGCGGGCTCAGTTGGTGAAGATGTTGCCCTGGTTCTGTCCCCGGGCGCCGTGCTGGCCCATGCCGAACTGGGCGGCCACACCGGAGCCGATGGCGGCGTTCTGCGGCGGCAGCAGCTCGCTGGGCTGGACGAGGACGTACCCCTGCCCGAGGAAGCTCAGCTCCCAGCCCTCTCCGGTGTTGCCGCGCCGGCGGAACACTCCCGAGGAGTGCGTCTGCGCCTGCATCTGGACGCGCAGCGAGGCGGACCAGGCGACCACCGCGTCGGCGTCGGCGTTGACGTACTTCTCGGGCGTGACCTGGAGCATCAGGGGCCGGCCGGAGGTCAGCAGGGCGACCTTGCCCCGTCCGGAGATGTTGAGCTGGTACTTGCCGGTGCCGGAGATGCCGTACTGGCTGTCGACGGAGACGACGTCCCAGTGGAGGCCGGAGTCCAGCGCCAGGACGTAGCTGCTGTCGATGGTCAGACCGTCGTGGTCGACGTCGACGACATGGACGTACTGGCCGAGGTTGGCCAGATAGACGGTGCCCTGCCCGGAGACGCGCATCAGGTCGAGGCCCTCACCGGAGTACGCGCGGGTCCGGTGCTGGCCCGGCGTCTGGTAGTTGCCGTCGAATTCGAGCATCCCCTGATAGGCGACCATCGTGCCCTTACGGGCGAGGACGTCCTCGTGGCCCTGGAGGGCGACGCGCAGCAGCTGGCTGTTCTGCAGGGCGTAGCGGTCCTGGGTCTGTGCCTCGGTGAAGGCGAAAAGCGGACTCTGCATGGCGTGTTCGGTCCTCCCCCTCAGCCCCGGGCCCGGAGCCGGTCGGTGCTGTCCTCGCTGGGCTGGACGACGACGAATCCCTGGCCGGAGAAGCCCAGTTGGTATGCCTCGCCGCTGCCGCGCCCGAACATCGAGGACGCCTTGAAGCTGCGCTTGCCCTTCATCTTCAGGTTGGTCGACCAGGCGACCAGGGCGTCCGGGTCCACATAGGTCTCGTCCTCGCCGCGGCCGCAGTCGACGACGAGGGGGGTGCCCCGGGAGGTCAGGGCGACCCAGCCGGTGCCCGAGATCTGGACGTTGAAGAGTCCCTGACCGGCGAACTTCGCCATGCCCTTGACGCGCTGCACGCCCCACTGGAGGTGGGCGTCGAGGGCGAGGAGGTTGGTGCCGTTGACGGAGAGCGCGTCGCCGTTGAGGTTGATGCAGACGACGTCGGCGCCGTAGTCGGCCAGGTAGAGCAGGCCGTCGCCGGAGCACTTCATCAGGGGCGCGCCTTCGCCGGTGAGCCACTGGGAGGCCATCTGGCGGACGGCGGGCGGGTTCGGCTCGTACTGGACGAAGCCTTCGTAGGCGACCATCGAGCCGGTGCGTGCGAAGACGTCCTGGCCGCTCTGCAGGGCGATCTTCACCATGGCGTTGCCGTGGTTCTCCATGCGGGCGGCGGGCGGGGTCGGGACATAGCCCGACAGCTGCTGCTGGTTCATGAGTGCGGGCTCCCTCAGACCTCGTAGGGCTGGACGACGATGAAGTTGCCGGGCGCACCGCGGAACTGGAGGTTCACGGTCTCCCCGGAGTGGCCCGGGTAAGCCTGCCGGCGCACGCTCACCTGGCTGGAGATGATCACCTGCGAGGCGGCGGACCAGGCCACGATGGCGTTGGCGTCGGCGAAGGTGGTCGGGGTGACCGGCAGCACGACCGGGGTGCCCTGGGTCTTGACGACGAGGGTGCCGGTCCCCTGGAACTGCATGGTGAACAGGGCGCCGCCGGGGATGCCGTGGCCCTCGATGCGGCGGACCTCGTGCTGCAGCGACTCGTCGAAGGCGAGGACGGCTTCGGCGGACACACAGATGGCGTCGCCCTGCAGCTCGATGGGGTGGACATGGGCGCTGTTCTCCGCGAAGAAGACCTGGCCCTGGCCGGTGCAGCGCATCAGCTGCATCTCCTGGCCGGTGGCGTTGCCGACGATCCGGCCGCGGAAGCCGGCGCCCTTGTAGCCGAAGTCGACCTTGCCCTGGTAGAGCACCATGCTGCCCTGGCGGGCGAGCACCGGCTGGCCGTCGACACCGAGGTCGACGCGGATCAGCTTCTCGTTCTGCGGCGTCCAGCGCTGCCCGGTGGGCGATTCCTTGTACTTGTCCAGTACGACACCGAGGCCGGGGCCGTCTCCCAGGGGCACGGCCGGTGCCTGGCCGCCGCCGTACGGGGCGCCCGGGGGCTGCTGTCCGGGCCGGCCGTAGGGGGCGGGCTGGGCCTGCGGGGGACCGTATCCGCCGGGCGGCGGCACGGGCTGCCCGTAGGGCGGTGCCTGCGGGGCCTGCTGGCCGGGGTGGCCGCCGGGTGCGGGCTGCGGCGTGCCGTACGCGTCCTGTCCGGGCGCCGGCTGGCCGTACGGGGCGGGCGGCTGCTGGGCGGGCACACCGGGTGGCGGGACCGGGCCGGCCGGCGGGGCCATCGGGGCGGCGAGGGTGGGCGCGTTGTGGACCTGCGGCTCGGTGGGCTGCGGGGGCTGCGGTGCGGCCGGGGGCGCTTCCTGCGGCACGCCCTGGGGCGGGCTCTGCGGCTGGCCCTGGGGCGGGCCGAACTCGGGGGCGGGCTGCGGGGCGGGGGCCGCGGCGGGCACCCCGAAGGCGGGTGCGGGGGCGGCCGGCCCGGACGGCGGAGCGAAGCCGGGCACGTCCTGGGCCGGGGCGGGCGGCGCCTCGGCCTCTTCGGCGACCTCGCCGCCGAAGTTCTTCAGCAGCGCCTCGAGGCCGCCGTCGAAGCCCTGGCCGACCGCGGCGAACCGCCAGACGTCCTTGAGGTAGAAGTCGCCGAGCATCACGGCGCGTTCGGTGCTGAACTCGCTGCCGGTGAAGGAGTAGCGGGCGACCTCTTCGCCGCCGGCCACGATCCGGAGGTAGCCGGGGCCGATCTGCGAGACCTGGCCGGCGCCGTCGAGCGCGGCGGTGAAGGACAGCTTCTGGATGTGCGGCGGGATCTTGTCGAGGGTGACCCGGAACGACTCGCTGTCGCCGGCCTGCGCGCCGAGCAGCTGGACCGACTCCTCGGGCGACGTGGGCTGGTTGAAGAAGACGAAGTACCGGTCGTCGGAGAGCCGCTCGTCGGCGTCCAGGCCGAAGCAGCTGATGTCGAAGGTCAGGCCGGGTCCGGCGATCTGCACACCGACGTACAGATCCGTTCCCGCCGTCAGATCACTGATCTTGGCCTTGTGGCCCCGCTGGAATTCCCTGGCCATACGTAACGCCCGTCCCCCGCTCCGGCTGTGAGTTCTCCTGAGCCGCCAGGCTAACCGCTGGCGCCGACAGCGGGCGATGCCGGGGCGCGGCGGATTCGTCCGGCCGCGCCCTCATTCGCCGCGGGCGACCGGCAACTGGGGCAGCCGGTCGGCCGCGACCACCCCTTCGAGGTAGCCACGGGCCCGTTCCGTACGGGGGTAGGGCTCCAGCAGCCGCCAGAACCGGGGGCCGTGGCCGGGGACCAGCAGATGGGCGAGTTCGTGCAGCAGGACGTAGTCGATGACGTACTCCGGCATGCCCTGGAGGCGGTGCGAGAGGCGGATGCTGCCCTCGGCCGGGGTGCACGAGCCCCAGCGGGTGTTCTGGTTGGTCACCCAGCGCACCGAGGCGGGGCGGGCCCGGCCGTCCAGGTACTGGCCGGACAGCCGCTCGGCGCGCTCGGCCAGCTCGCCGTCGCCCAGCATCCGCTTGCTCTCCTGGGCGGCGAGCTTGTCCAGCATGACGGTGACCCAGCGCCGTTCCTCCGCCTCGGACATACGGGCCGGAATCAGGACCACCGTGCGGTCGCCCTCGCGGTACGCGGAGACCGTGCGGCGCCGTCGTGAACTGCGGCGCACCTCGACGGCGCTGGTGCCCGGTCCGCGGGCCTCGGGGCCGGGGACGGCCCCGCGCGAGGTGTCAGCGGCGCGGCGCAGCGGGGTTTCCCCTGAGCCGTGGGCGGAAGGGTCGGCGGGCACGCGCCCGACGTTACCCGCTGGCGCGGCGGGAAGTCCCGCCCCGCGGTCGGTTCGCCATCGAACCACTCCATGGCGTGCACCGGTTGTACGACCATTGCCCACCGCCTGTGGATAACTTCCGCGCCGATCCGCCGCGGGGCGCATGCTGAGGGCCGGACGACGAACGACAGGGGGCGGAGATGCATCCGATGCTCAAGCCCGCGCTGCGGCGCGGATGGCGGGACCGGGAGACGGTGCGGTTCGGGGTGGCGCCGGCGCACGCGATGGTGGTGGGCCCGGTCGACACCGCGACCGGCAGCTTCCTCTCGCTGCTCGACGGCACCCGCACCATGCGGCAACTGGTCGAGGAGGCCGCGTTACTGGACCTCCCGCCCGAGCATGTGCGGGGCGTCGTGGACCGGCTCGGCGCCGCCGGACTGCTGGAGGCCCCCACCGCGGGCGGCCCGGCGGCCGAGGCCGTACGCACGGACCACGCCGCCTTCGAGCAGCTGCGGCCCGACCTGGCGTCCCTCTCGGTGCGGCATCCGGAACCGGCGGGCGCCCTGGGGCGGATGGGCGCGCGCCGGGCGGTCCGGGCCCGGGTCAAGGGATCGGGGCGGGTCGGTGCCGCGATCGCGGCGCTGCTCTCGGCCTCGGGGATCGGCCGGGTGGAGGTGTTCGACGGCGGCACGGTCCAGCCGTCGGACGTCCTGCCCGGCGGGCTGCCGGCCGAGCGGATCGGCGAACGGCGGCGCGCCGCCGCGCAACGGCTGGTTCAGCAGTCCTCCCCCTGGAGCCGCACCCCGCGGCCGAGGGGCCCGGTGAACGAATCGGGCGAACCCGGACTGTCGCTGGTGGTGCTCGCTCCACGGGACGGGCTCGGCGCGTACGCCCCCGACCCCGTGCTGTCCGAACCATTGCTCACCGCCGGAATCCCGCATCTTTACGCGGGGGTGATCGAGGGCACGGGTGTGGTGGGTCCATTGGTGCTACCCGGAGGTTCGGCCTGTGCCCGCTGCGACGAGCTGCGCCGTACGGACGCGGAGCCGGCCTGGCCGCGGCTGCTCGCGCAGTGGCGGTCGGGGCGTGGCGCACCCGCGGTTCCGGCCTGCGATGCCGCGCTGGCAACGATGGTCGCGGGGGTCGCCGCCGTCCAGGCGCTGGCGTTCCTCGACGGCGAACTCCCGCCGTGCACCGGAGCGCGGATGGAGCTGGCCGCGCCGTGTGCGGAGATGCGGACGGTGCGGATCGAGCCGCATCCGGACTGCGGCTGTGGTGCTGCCGCTCCGCCGGGTACGGCGGACACCTCGGCTCCCCGGCCGGAACACGCCACAATGACGGAGTAACCCCGGTAGGGGGACAGTGTGAGTTGGAGGGGCGCATGTCTGATCTTCCCCGCAAGGCGGTCACCCGCACCGCCAAGCTGGCCGCGCTGCCACTGGGGTTCGCCGGCCGCGCCACCTGGGGCCTGGGCAAGCGGATCGGCGGCAGATCCGCCGAGATCGTCGGCCGCGAGCTGCAACAGCGCACCGCGGAACAGCTCTTCAAGGTGCTCGGCGAGCTGAAGGGCGGGGCGATGAAGTTCGGGCAGGCGCTGTCCGTCTTCGAGTCGGCGCTGCCCGAGGAGATCGCCGGCCCGTACCGCGCCGCTCTGACCAAGCTTCAGGAGGCGGCACCGCCGATGCCGACGAGCACCGTGCACGCGGTGCTGGCCGAGCAGCTCGGCGAGGACTGGCAGGAGCTGTTCGAGGAGTTCGAGGACAAGCCGGCCGCGGCCGCGTCGATCGGACAGGTGCACCGGGCGGTGTGGCACGACGGCCGTGAGGTGGCCGTCAAGGTGCAGTACCCGGGCGCCGGCCAGGCACTGCTGTCCGATCTGTCGCAGCTGAGCCGGTTCGCCCGGCTGCTGGGTCCGCTGATCCCGGGCATGGACATCAAGCCCCTGATCACCGAGCTGCGCGACCGGGTGTCGGAGGAGCTGGACTACTCCCTGGAGGCGGAGGCCCAGCGGGCCCACGCCGAGGAGTTCGCCGACGACCCGGATGTGGTGGTGCCCGCCGTGGTCCACCAGTGCGACCAGGTGCTGGTGACCGAGTGGATGGAGGGCGTGCCGCTGTCCGAGGTGATCACGGACGGCACCGACGAACAGCGGGACCGGGCCGGCCAGCTGCTGGCGCGCTTCCTCTTCTCCGGCCCCGCCCGTACGGGCCTGCTGCACGCCGACCCGCATCCGGGCAACTTCCGGCTGCTGGGCGGGGACTTCCCGGACGGCCCGGTCGAGGAGTGGCGGCTGGGGGTGCTGGACTTCGGCACCGTCGACCGGCTCCCCGACGGGCTGCCGCCGACGATCGGCACCTCACTGCGGATGACGCTGGACGGCGAGGCGGACGTCATCTACCAGCTGCTGTGCGAGGAGGGCTTCGTGAAGGAGTCCATCGAGCTGGACCCGGACGCGGTGCTGGAGTATCTGCTGCCGATCATCGAACCCGCGCAGGTGGACCAGTTCACCTTCACCCGGGGCTGGATGCGGCAGCAGGCGGCCCGGATCGGCGACCCGCGCTCACCCGCCCACCAGTTGGGCAAGCAGCTCAACCTGCCGCCCGCGTACCTCCTGATCCACCGTGTGACCTTGAGCACGATCGGGGTGCTGTGCCAGCTGGGGGCGACAGTGCGACTGCGTGACGAACTGGAGGCATGGCTGCCCGGCTTTGTACCCGAGGAGGAACCGGCCGGCTCGGAGCTCGCCGGCTTCGGCCCGGTCGTCGACGCGGACATCAGGGAGGAGGCCGTCGAGGAGTCCAGGGCCTGAGCCCGCCCGCCGGCCCGCGCCGCCGCGGCCGCCGTCCGCTCGGCCGGAGCGGCCGCGACGACCCCGGGCGCACCGGCCCCGGCGCGGAGGGTCTCACCACCAGCTGGAATCCAGGCGTCCCTCGATGGCCCGGATGTTCTCCCGCGCGCAGCTGTCGCAGAAGTAGCGGCGCTCACCGTTCTCGACGGAGCAGGTCCAGGTCGGCGGGGTGCCCTCGGCCACCGCACCGCAGCCGGCGCACACCCTGCTCCGCCCGGCCAACTCCGCCTGTTCACGCGTCTTCTGGTCCACCGTCCGACGATATCCCCGTCAACCACAGGAACCGGGACACAACGCACCACGGGGCCCGCCCTGTCGGACGGACCCCGTGGTGAACGGCATCAATGTGGCGCCGTTACTGCATCACCGCCATGGCCAGCGCACGCCGGGCACGCAGCGAGGCGCGCTCGGCGCGGCGCTGCATGCGCCGCGCGGCAGCGAGCCGGTGCGCCCTGCGCTCCGACTCGGCCTGCCGGAGGCGTTCGTGCATATGAGCACGCGCCAGGGCTTCTGGGATGAGTTGCATGGCGTGGTTCCTGTTCTGACGCGACCCGATCGCGTCGGTGTTCACGGGGACGGGTGTGTCGGTGAAGGTGGGGTTCATCGTGTGGTCCTGCTTCTGGGGGTCCCGGGTGAGGGGACGGTCGATCGTTCCTGTGCTGAGGGTGTTCATGCCGAGACCGGGTTCTTGCGCGGGCGGCCACGCGGACGCTTCCGGGGCACGACGACGCCCTGGACGAAGAGCTCGCCGCCCCAGACGCCCCACGGCTCGCGGCGGTCTTTGGCACCGGCGAGACAGGCCTCGCGGACCGGGCAGGTCTGGCACAGCGTCTTGGCGTACTCGACGTCGGCCGGGGACTCGGCGAAGAAGACCTCCGGGTCGTAGGTACGGCACGGAACGGCAGCGCCGAGGCGGTCGATCTCGTCGTCGAGCTCGGTGAGGGGCAGCAAGGAGTTCTCCTGGGGGTCGGGCGGAGGGATCAGGTCGGTTGCGACGGACGGGGTGTGCGTCTGGAGTTGCACGGTGGTGTGTTCCTCGTCTGTTCGGCCGCTGGTGGCGGGCGTTGGGGCAAACAAAAGGGCCGCGGATCCCGGTGTGGGTTCCGCGGCCCTGGAAGGTGCCGACCTGATCGTGCCGATCAGGCTGGATCTCTCCAGGGTTCGAGGCCGCGGTAGGCCCACATCTCATGCTGCTTCTGGTACTGCTTCCGGGATTCGGCACCGTTGGCCGCCAGGAAGGCAAAGGCATTCGCCGCTGCCGCCACTGCTGCTGCCGCAGGTGCCTCGGTCGGTCGCGCGGTGCGCTCGCTGCGCGTCAGCACAGCGAGGGACTCGGGGCGCGCGACCTCGGTACCGGACAGGCGGCCGAAGCCGGACAGACCGGTACCAGGAAGCGAGGAGCCGAGCGTGCAGGTGGCGACGACCGAGAGATCGGTCATTTTGTTCGTCTCGATAATGCTGATCACTGGGCTCGCCTCCTCTCGGCGTCTCGGTGGACCGGGAATCCCGTTCCAGGGTGTTCAAGTACAGCACGGACCCATCGGATCTCGGAAAGAATCCGTTGTCTCCGTTGCTTCTGAAGGCTATGGGGCGGTGCTCCGCGGGCGCAAACTATTTTTCCGACGAGTTTTCCGCGGCGCCTCCGGGCCCCTCCTCCTCGACCCCCGCGAGCTCCTCGCCGGCACAGATTGCCAGCACGTCACTGCCGTAGCGGTCGAACTTCCGCCGCCCCACTCCTGAGATGACCGCAAGCTCCGATTCGGTTCCCGGAACGGCCTCGGCGATCGCCATCAGTGTCTTGTCGGTGAAGACGCAGTACGCGGGCTGCCGGGAGCTCGCGGCCTGCTCGGCCCGCCACTCGCAGAGCCGCTCGTAGAGCGCCTCGTCCAGCTCCGAGGGGCAGTCCTCACACCGCATCAGCTTCATCTCACCCGCGTCGGTGAGCGTCCTGTTGCAGACCCGGCAGCGGGCCGGGCTGCGGTGCCTGGAGCGCCGGGCCGCCGTGGCCGCCCCGTCGCCGCGCTCGACGCCACCGGAGACCGTGCCCGGGGTGCGGCGGCCCGCCACCGCCCCGGAGCCCGGCCGCAGACCGCTCAGGAACCGGCTGGCGCGGCGGGAGGCCCGCCCGCCCGGAGAGCGCGCCAGCGACCAGGACAGCCCCAGATGCCGCCGGGCGCGGGTGACACCGACATACAGCAGCCGACGCTCCTCCTCTATCTGCTCGTCGGTCCTGGCGTAGGTGATCGGCATCATGCCTTCGGTGAGACCGACCAGGAAGACGGCGTCCCACTCCAGGCCCTTGGCGGCGTGCAGGGACGCGAGGGTCACGCCCTCGACCGTCGGGGCGTGCTGGGCGCTGGCGCGCTCGTCCAGCTCGGCCACGAGGTCGGCGAGGGTGGCAGCGGGCCGGGCCGCGGCGAAGTCCTCGGCGAGCCGCACCAGGGCCGCCAGGGACTCCCAGCGGTCGCGCACCGCCCCGGAACCGGCCGGGGGCCGGCTGGACCAGCCCATGTCACTGAGCACCGCCCGCACCTCGGACGGCAGGTCCAACGCCTCGTCGAGCAGCGCGTCGTTGGCCCCGAAGCGGGCGGCGCCCCGCAGCTTGACGCCGGCCTCGCGTACCTCCGGCCGCTCGAAGAACCGCTCGGCTCCCCGCAGCAGATACGGCACACCCACGTCGGCCAGCGCCTGCTCATAGATCTCGGACTGGGCGTTGACGCGGTACAGCACGGCGATCTCACCGGCGGACACACCGGAAGCGATCAGGTCACGAATCCGGCGGGCGGTGCCCTCGGCCTCGGCAGGCTCGTCGGCGTACTCCGTGTACACGGGCTCGGGGCCCGCCTCCCGCTGCGAGACCAGCTCCAGGCGGTGCTCGGCGGCGCGGCCCCGGGCCTGGGAGAGCAGGCCGTTGGCGAGGTGCACCACCTGGGGGCTGGAGCGGTAGTCGCGGACGAGTCTGACGACCGTGGCGTTCGGGTGGCGGGTGCGGAAGTTGAGGAGGTGGTCGGGGGTGGCGCCGGTGAAGCTGTAGATCGTCTGGCTGGCGTCGCCCACCACGCAGAGGTTGTCGCGGTCCCCCAGCCACAGCTCCAGCAGCCGCTGCTGGAGCGGGCTGACGTCCTGGTACTCGTCGACGACGAAGTGCTGGTACTGCGCACGGACCTGTTCGGCGATGTCGTGCCGGTCCTGCAGCACACCGACCGTGAGCAGCAGGACGTCCTCGAAGTCGATGCTGCCGCGGTCGCGCTTGAGCTGTTCGTACGTGCCGTAGATCTGCCCGACCTCGGCCGGGTCGCGCGGCGCCTCACGGCCGGCCTTGGCGACCGCCGCCGGGTAGTCGGCCGGGACTGTCTGGGTGACCTTGGACCACTCGATCTCGGCCGTGACATCGCGCAGCTCGTTGCGGTCGAGCCGGATACGGCAGCGGGCGGCGGCCTCGGCGACGAGCTGGATCTTGCGCTCCAGCAGCCGCGGGACCTCACCGCCGACGGCCTTCGGCCAGAAGAACTGGAGCTGCCGCAGGGCCGCCGAGTGGAACGTCCTGGCCTGGACCCCGCCCGCGCCGAGCTGACGCAGCCGGCCGCGCATCTCCCCGGCCGCGCGGGCCGTGAACGTGACGGCGAGCACACTCGCGGGCTGCAGAATCCCGGCCCGTACCCCGTAAGCGATCCGGTGGGTGATCGCGCGGGTCTTGCCCGTGCCGGCACCGGCCAGCACGCACACCGGACCGTGCAGAGCCGTCGCGACCTCGCGCTGCTCGGGGTCGAGCCCGTCGAGCACCCCGTCGGCCGAGTCCGGCACCCGCGGGAAAAGAGAGGAGTCCGTTGCTGCTGTCACCCCGCCATGCTGCCAGGTCCGCCGTGACACCCGGGAAGCCTGTCCACAGCCGCCGGGGCCGGTCGTACGCATTCGGCGCCCTGTGGACAACGGCGGGCACGCGGCCGCGGCGGGTGCTGTGATGGGTCTCGGCGGACCGGAAGGAGCGCGACGGCGGGAGGAGAGCGGAGGGAGAGCAAGGGGAGTGGACGGGAGGACGCGGGGACGCGGCCCGCGGGAGGAAGGGGTGAGGCGGCGGGGCTGGGGATGGCTTTGGTCGGTGGGGTTGGGAGGTGGGGAGGGGCGGGGGGCGGGGGGCGGGGTCCCCCCGGTAGGCGACTCAAGGCTCAGCGGCAACGGCGGGAGAAGCTCCCCATCTCTGTGACCAGCCGCTCATAGGCGTCGGGAATGGCTGAGGGGTGCCGTGCGTTGAGTTGCTTGGCCGCGCCGGGTACGGATGCGGTGGTACCGGATCAAGACCTATCGAAGGAGCGCGGGGCGCATGGCGGGCACTGTGACGATGTACAGCACGACCTGGTGCGGTTACTGCCGTCGGCTGAAGGGCCAGATGGACCGCGAGGGCATCGCGTACACCGAGATCAACATCGAGCACGACCCGGAGTCCGCGGCGTTCGTGGAGAAGGCGAACGGCGGCAACCAGACGGTGCCGACCGTGCTGTTCCCCGATGGTTCGACGCTGACCAACCCGTCCCTGGCGCAGGTCAAGGAGAAGGTCGGGGCCTGAGCTCCGGATGCCTCCGCGTGATCAGCTCGGAGGGCCGTCGGCCGGCCCGCCCAAGGGTTCCGGCCGGCGGCCCTTTCGCTGCCGCGCCGCCGACGGGGCACCCTGCGGTACCTCACGAAACGCCCCCGGCATCACACCCGTCGCGTCCTCGTGACATCAGCGCAGCACGGCACGGCAAGCACAGCCACCACCCGTAGCCAGGCGCAGCGCCCCGCCAAAGCCGGGCGCCCGGCCCCCCGTAGCCAACCGCAGCGAGCCCCCCAGCCGGACCGCGCCGCCCCCTCACGGCTTAGGCAGTGGCTTCCCGTACCAGAGTTCGATGAGGCGGGCGGCGATGGAGATGCCGTACGGCGGGAGGACCTCGCCGGATTCGAAGGCGGCGCGCAGGTCCTCGCGGGAGAACCAGCGGGCCTCCTCGATCTCCTCGCCGTCGACCTGGATCTCGGAGGAGGTGGCGCGCGCCATGAAGCCGAGCATGAGGCTGGAGGGGAAGGGCCAGGGCTGGCTGGCGATGTACTCGACGTCGCCGACGACGACGCCGGCCTCCTCGTAGACCTCGCGGGCCACCGACTGCTCGATGGACTCCCCCGGCTCGACGAAGCCCGCGAGGGTGGAGAAGCGGCCCTCGGGCCAGTGGACCTGGCGGCCGAGGAGTGCGCGGTCCTCCTCGTCGGTGACGAGCATGATCACGGCCGGGTCGGTGCGCGGGTAGTGCTCGGCGCCGCAGGCCGGGCAGCGGCGGATGTGGCCGGCGGCGGCGATGACGGTGCGTTCGCCGCAGCGTGAGCAGAAGCGGTGCAGCCGCTGCCAGTTCTCGAGGGCGACGGCGTGGACGAGGAGGCCGGCGTCGCGGGGGGAGAGCAGCAGGCCCGCCTCGCGCAGGCCCGCCGGGCGCGCGGACTGGTCCATGCGGCCGGGCAGCGAGTCCTTCTGGAGGGCGAAGTAGCTGACGCCCTCGTCGTCGGTGCCGAGGTAGTAGCGGTGTGCCTCGGTGAGCGGCGCCTCGAAGGACGGCGTCATGATCAGCTCGGTGCGGCCGTCGGGGGTGTCGTCGATCAGTGCCTGGCCGCCGGACACCACGAAGACCCGCGTCGTCGGGTGGCTCCAGGCCGCCGCCAGCCATGCCTCGTCGAGGCGGTGATGGGCGGAGCGGTCGATGCCGCTCGGCGCGCTGAAGGTGATCGGCCGGTCGGCGCTGTGGTCGGTCCAGGTGGTCACTGCTGTTTCCAACTCCCCCTGTGGCGTGGGTGATTGCTGCGTACGGGCGCGGGTCGGTGCGGCGGTGCGGGCGGTCAGGCCGGGCGCCAGGTCTCCGCCAGGTCGCCCCACAGGTGGGCGGCGGTCTCGACGCCCTTCATCAGCAGGTCGAGTTCGACCTTCTCGTTCGGTGCGTGCCAGCCGTCGGACGGGATGGAGATGCCGAGGAAGAGGACCGGGACGCCGAGGACGTCCTGGAGGTCGGCGGCCGGCCCGGAGCCGCCCTCGCGGGTGAAGCGGATCTTCTGGTCGAAGGCCCGGCCCATGGCGCGGACGACGGACTGGAGCGCGGGGTGGTCGAGCGGGGTGAGGCAGGGGCGGGTGGCGCCCCAGAAGGTGATCTCGTGGC
This sequence comes from Streptomyces sp. NPDC001219, assembly GCF_053597915.1. Lineage (NCBI taxonomy): Bacteria > Bacillati > Actinomycetota > Actinomycetes > Kitasatosporales > Streptomycetaceae > Streptomyces > Streptomyces sp. NPDC001219. Next base: position 18,751 of record NZ_JBSFJF010000088.1, read on the forward strand.
GGATGCCGGCCGGGAGGCTCGCGGCGACCCAGTCGCGTACGGACTGCTGCACGGCGTCCGCGTTCTGGCCGGCGACCAGCCGGAAGGACAGCTTGAGCTGTGCGGTGGCGGGCACGATGGTCTTGCCGCCGGGGCCCTGGTAGCCGCCGCCGATGCCGTTGACCTCGGCGGTGGGGCGGGCCCAGATGCGTTCCAGGGTCGTGCTGCCGGCCTCGCCGAGGGTGGCGTGGGAGTGCGCGGTGCGCAGCCATTCCTCCTCGTCGAAGGGGAGCTCGGCGAGGAGTTCCCGTTCGCGGCCGGTGAGTTCGATCATGCCGTCGTAGAAGCCGGGGACGGTGACGCGGCGGTCGGTGTCGTGCAGGCCGGCGGCCAGCCGGGCGGCTTCGGTGGCGGGGTTGGGGACGGCGCCGCCGAACGATCCGGAGTGGATGTCCTGGTCGGGGCCGTAGAGGTCGATCTGGCAGTCCGTCAGGCCGCGCATGCCGGTGCAGACCGTGGGGGTGTCCTTGGACCACATGCCGGTGTCGGAGACGATCACCGCGTCGCAGGCGAGGCGGTCGGCGTGCTTCTCGATCAGGGCGGGGAAGTTCGGTGAGCCGGACTCCTCCTCGCCCTCGATCAGCAGCTTGAGGTTGACGGCGGGGGCGGTGCGGCCGGTGGCCGCGAGGTGGGCCCGCACGCCCAGGGTGTGGAAGAAGACCTGGCCCTTGTCGTCGGCGGCGCCGCGGGCGTAGAGCCTGCCGTCGACGGTCTGCGGCTCGAAGGGGTCGGTGTGCCAGCCGTCCTCGCGGGCGGCGGGCTGGACGTCGTGGTGGCCGTAGACGAGCACGGTCGGCGCGGACGGGTCGCCGGAGGGCCATTCGGCGAAGACGGCGGGCAGGCCGTCGGTCTCCCAGATCTCGGCGGTCGGGAAGCCGGTGTCGGTGAGCTTTGCGGCGAGCCAGGCGGCGCTGCGGCGTACGTCGCCGGCGCGCTCGGGGTCGGCGGACACCGAGGGGATGCGCAGCCAGTCGGCGAGGTCCGCGAGGAAGGCCTCGCGGTGGAGGGTGAGGTACGCGCGGACGGCGCTGTCCGGGGTTGTGCTCATACGACCGAGCCTATCGGCCTTCCGGGGGAGGACGGTCGGCGGTCTCGCCGAGCAGGATGCGTTCGAGCCCGGCCCGGCCGGGGAGCCGGGCGGGTCTGACCACCTCGCCGCTGCGGACGTGGAGGAAGACGGCGTCGACGGCGGCCGGCTCCAGGCCGTACCGCTCGGCCCAGGCGAGGCGGTAGACGGCCAGCTGGAGGGGGTCGGCGGTGTGGGCGGGGCCGGTCTTCCAGTCGACGATCTCGAAGCGGTCGCCGTCGGGGCCGGGCTCCTTGTAGACGGCGTCGATCCGGCCGCGGATCGTCCGGCCCGCGAGGGTCAGCTGGAAGGGGGCCTCGACCCGGTAGGGGGTGCGGTGGGCGTAGGGGGTACGGGCGAAGGCTTCCTTGAGGGTGTCGAGGTCCTGCTCGTCGACGATCTCGGTGTCCTCGCCCGGTTCGGCGCCCGGGAGTTCGTCGGGGCCGAGCATCGGGAGGGTGAGTTCCTCGAAGCGGGATTCGACCCAGGCGTGGAAGCGGGTGCCGCGGCGGGCGCCGGGCTGGGGCGGGCGCGGCATGGGGCGGGCGAGTTCGCGGGCGAAGCCGTCCGGGTCGGCGGCGAGGCGGAGGAGCTGGGTGGCGCTGAGGGCGGACGGCAGGGGGACGTCGCGGACGGTCGCGCGGGAGCGGCGCAGCTCGGCGGCGAGGGCGTCCAGGTCGCGGTCCCAGGAGCCGACGGTGCGGCGCTCTTCGGGGAGGAGGGTGTGGGGGGCGGTGTCGTCGGGGTCGCCTGCGTCGGCCGGGTGGGCCGTGGTGGCCGGGTCGGTGAGCTCGGGCTCGGTGGTGCGCTGGGCGACGATGCGGGGGCGGGGTCCTGACCGGTCCGCCGCGGGGTCGTCGAACGGGCCGGGTGCGCGTGGGCCGGCTTCGCGTGGGCCGGGTTCGGACGGCCCGGCTTCCGGTGGCCTGGATTCCAGCGGGTCGGCTCCGAAGGCGTCGCCGGCAAACGGGTCGCCGGCAAACGGGTCCGCGTCGAACGGGTCGGCTTCGGGGACGCCGTACAGCGGCCCGTCGCCGTACAGCGGCCCGTCGTCATACGGCGGCGCCTCACCCTCCAGCGGCGCCGCCTCGTACGGCTCCCCCTCCAGGAGGGCGAGCGCGTCGGCCTCCGCGAGGTCGTACGGTCCCGTCTCCCAGGTGTCGTCCGGCGGGGGCGGGGGCCAGTCCGGGTCGTGGGCGGGCCGTGCGGAGGGGGCGGGGGCGGCCGGGTCCTGGGTGGTGCGGCGTTCCAGGTGGGCGCGGACGGTGGTGGCGGCGGCGCGGCGGCGGGCGGTGGCGGTGGGGTCGAGGGGCAGGGGCCAGGCCTGTTCGGTGGCGGCCTCGGTGAGGGCGGGGTTCTCCTCGCCGTCCTCGGGGGCCTCGGCCCAGTGCTCGATCTCGCCGTGTCCTGCTTCGCAGTGCGTGCGCAGTGCGTCCAGGAAGACGGACGGGCCGCGTGGCCGCTTCTGCTGGGGGCCCCACCAGTGGCCGGAGCCGAGCAGCAGGGAGCGGGGGCGGGTGAAGGTGACGTAGCCGAGGCGGAGTTCCTCGGTTTCCTGGTGGTGCTTCATCGCCTCCTTGAAGGATTTCAGGCCGCGGGCGGTCCATTCCTCCACGTCGGGGAGGGTCGCGGCGTCGCCGCGCAGGGCGTGCGGGAGGACCTTGGGGCGGCTGGTCCAGGACTCGCGGGCCTGTTCGCTGGGGAACTGCTTGCCGACGAGGCCGGGTACGGCGACGACGTCCCATTCCAGGCCCTTGGACTTGTGGGCGGTGAGCACCTTGACGGTGTTGTCGCCTCCGGGGAGGGAGCTGTCGAGGCCCTTCTCGTGCTGGACGGCGGTGCGCAGAAAACCGAGGAAGGCGAGGAGGGTGGCGTCGCCGTCGAGGGATTCGCCGCCCTGTTTGGCGGCGAATCCGGCCGCGATGTCGAGGAAGGTGCCGAGGGTTTCGCGGCGGCGGGCGGCGAGGGCGTGCGGGGACGCGGACAGTTCGACTTCCAGGCCGGTGGCGGCGAGTACCCGGTGGAGGACGTCCATGAGGGGGTCGCCGAGGGAGCGGCGCAGGTCGCGGAGTTCGGTGGCGAGGTAGGCGAAGCGGACGCGTGCCTCGGGGGAGAACGGGAGGCCGTCGTCGGGTCCTTCGGCTTCCAGGAAGGTGTCGAGTGCGTCGGCGAGCGAGACGGTCTCGGCGGGGTCGACGCCTTCGACGGCCGCGGCGAGGCGCTGTGCGGGGTCGTCGGAGGGGCCGCCGTGGTGGACGAGGGTGCGGGCGCGGCGGCCGAGGAGTGCCAGGTCGCGGGGGCCGATCCGCCAGCGGGGGCCGATCAGCAGACGGACCAGGGAGGCGTTGGCGGTGGGGTCCTGGAGGACTTCGCAGACGGCGACGAGGTCGGCGATCTCGGGGAGGTGCAGCAGCCCGGAGAGGCCGACGACCTCGACGGGGATGTCCCGGGCGACCAGCTCGCCCTGGATGCGGGCGAAGTCGCCGGCGGTGCGGCACAGCACGGCGATCTCGCCGGGCGGGGTGCCGGTGCGGACGAGGTGGGCGAGGGAGTCGGCGAGCCAGGTGAGCTCTTCGGCGTGGGTGGGCAGCAGGGCGCAGCGGACGACGCCGTCGCGCTCGGCGCCGGGGGCGGGGCGCAGGGCCTCGACGCCCTGGTGCATCCGGCGGAGCGGGGCGGCGAGGCCGTTGGCGAGGTCGAGGAGGCGGCCGCCGCTGCGGCGGTTCTCGCTGAGGGCGTACCGGCGGGCGGGGGTGCCGTCCTGGAAGGGGAAGTGGTCGGGGAAGTCGTCGAGGTTGGCCACGGAGGCGCCGCGCCAGCCGTAGATGGCCTGGCAGGGGTCGCCGACGGCGGTGACGGCGTGCCCGGTGACGGTGTCGCTGCCGGCGCCGAAGAGGCCGGAGAGCAGCAGGCGCTGGGCGACGGAGGTGTCCTGGTACTCGTCGAGCAGGACGACGCGGAATTCGTCGCGGAGGATGCGGCCGACTTCGGGGCGGGTGGTGGCGAGGGTCGCGGAGTGGGCGATCTGGTCGCCGAAGTCGAGCAGGTCGCGGCGGCGCTTCTCGTGGCGGTAGGCGGTGACGAGGTCGAGCAGTTCCTGGCGGCCGCGGGCGGTTTCGGGGGCTTTGCGCAGGTCGGCGTTGGTGAGTTTCACGCCGTCGAGGGCGGCGAGGAGCTCGCTGTCGTAGGCGTGGAGCGCGGCGGGGTCCACGAGGTGTTCGGCGAGTTCGGCGTCCAGGGCGAGGAGGTCCTCCACGAGGGAGGGCAGGGAGGTGGTGAGCGCCGGGTAGGGGCCGGGGGCGGCGCGCAGGGTACGGGCGGCGAGCTGGAAGCGGGTGGCGTCGGCGAGGAGCCGGGCGCTGGGTTCCAGGCCGATGCGCAGGCCGTGGTCCTTGAGGAGCTGGCCGGCGAAGGCGTGGTAGGTGGAGATCCGGGGTTCGCCGGTGGGCTGGTCGGGGTCGCCGGTGGCGGGCGGGAGGGCGTCGGGGTCGGTGATGCCGGCGGCGAGGAGGGCGGCCCGCACGCGTTCGGCGAGTTCGCCGGCGGCCTTGTTCGTGAAGGTCAGCCCGAGGACCTGTTCGGGGGCGACCTGGCCGGTGCCGACCAGCCACACCACGCGCGCTGCCATGACCGTGGTCTTGCCGGAGCCGGCTCCGGCCACGATGACCTGCGGGGCGGGCGGGGCGGTGATGCACTCCGTCTGCTCCGGGGTGAACGGGATGCCGAGCAGCTCCTTGAGCTGCTCGGGGTCGGTGAGGCGCGCTGACACAACGAGAACGGTAACGGCGGCCACTGACAATCCGCTGTGCTGGGCTTGTTTCCCACGTTTCCGGCTTTCCCGCCGTGGGGGTTTCTCACCGTGGCGCCTGCGGCGGGCGGGTGGGTGTCGGGTGCGGTGACGGTGAGTGGGGGCGAGCGTCCGTAGGGCGTTTTACTGCTCTCCACAGCGTGCACCGGACCAGCCGGATAAGCCCCCACCCACCGTTTTCCATCCCCCAACGGGAGGGGACGGGTCGGAGCGGGTGGGGTGTGCCGGACGTAAAGCGAAGCAGTCCGGCACACCCCGCCCCCCGCGAACCCGCACCC